>CAZIML010000173.1:0-4089 GCA_964540255.1 uncultured bacterium | reverse complement strand
CCCCTCCCGCTTCCCAATGGCTATCAACTCAGTCAGCGACACCTCCCTAAGCCTGTGATTGGTTTTTTGAATTTGCACGTCCCCTATTGGCAGGTAGCGGAGCGAACCAAGCATTCAAACCGACCTCTTCCCCATGGAATCTATGTGATCCACAATGAGGATCGGCTGACCATTTTGGTCGCCATTCAAAGAAAGTCCATTTCAAACTTTGGTAAGAGGATACAAAGCTACTCCGTTTCCAGTTTTTCGTACAAAGATCAAGTTCCATTGGATCATGTTTTCGTGTCGGGGGACCATGTGGACGAGGAGGCAAGGCTAAACTCCTCTTTTTATCGGTTAAAGCAACAAATTGATTGTTGGAATCAGGACACGTATAACGTACCTCTTGATGAGGAATCATGAAAAGCCTAATGTAGGTGTATGGCAAAAAAATATGATGAAAGCGCGGTTCAATCGCTCGACGCTCTAGCTCACATTCGCCTTCGCTCCGGGATGTACATCGGAAGGTTGGGCGATGGCTCCCATCCCGATGATGGGATCTATGTGATGCTGAAAGAGGCGATCGATAACAGCGTCGATGAATTCATCATGGGACATGGAAAAAAAATTGCCGTCACTCTCGATGAAAAAACCTCCACCGTGACAATTCAAGACTGGGGCCGCGGTATCCCGCTCGGAAAAGTGATTGAGTGCGTGAGCAAAATCAACACGGGAGCGAAATACAATGACGATGTCTTTCAATTTTCGGTCGGCTTGAACGGAGTCGGGATGAAGGCGGTCAATGCCCTTTCGTCCCATTTTGTGGTCAAAAGCGTCCGGGAGGGGCAGTTTGTCGCTGTCCGCTTTTCTAAGGGGATCTTGAAAGAGCAGAAAAAAGGGAAGACAAACGATCCCGATGGTACCTCGATCCAGTTCACCCCCGATACCGAGATATTTAAGAAGTTTAAGTTTATTAAAGAGCTGATCGTCAAGCGTCTTTGGCACTATGCCTATCTAAATGTGGGGCTGACGCTTCTTTTCAATGATCAAGAAATTCGCTCCGAAAATGGTTTGTTGGATCTCTTGAATGAAGAGGTGAAAGAGGATCGCCTTTATGAGCCTCTCCATTACCGTGGCAAGCAGATCGAATTTGCCTTTTTACATTCGTCGAGCTACGGAGAGACCTATTTCTCATTCGTAAATGGACAGTATACGCAGGATGGGGGAACTCATCTTTCAGCCTTCCGCGAGGGGATTTTGAAAGGGGTGAACGAGTTTGCGAAGAAGAACTTCCAAGGCGTCGATGTGCGCGAGGGGATCGTAGGGACGATTTTAGTGAAGGTGAAGGACCCTGTCTTCGAATCGCAAACGAAAAACAAACTCTCCAATAATGAGATTCGGGCCGATATCGTCCAAGAAGTGAAAGATGGGGTTCAAAACCTCTTATTCAAGCACGAGGAGACGGGGAAGAAAATCATCGACCGGATTCTCTTCAACGAGAAGCTGAGAAAAGAGCTGGCCGCAGTCAAAAAAGATGCGAAAGAAAAACAGAAAAAAATCTCATTCAAGATCCCGAAGCTGCGCGATTCGAAGTATCACTTTGGCGATGGGTCGAAAGAGGGGCAAAAGTCGGTCATTTTCCTGACAGAAGGGGAGTCGGCCTCCGCCTCGATTGTGATGACGAGAGATCCATTGACTCAGGCTGTTTTTTCCCTTCGAGGAAAACCGCTGAACGTCTATGGAATGAAGATGGATCAGCTCTACAAAAACGAAGAGATGTACAATTTGATGTCGGCCCTCAATATCGAAGAGGATCTCTCCAACCTCCGCTATAGCAAAGTCATTTTGGCCACCGATGCCGACGTCGATGGAATGCACATCCGCAATCTTTTGATCACTTTTTTCCTCACCTATTTTGAAGGACTCGTTTTGAACGGCCATCTCCACATTTTAGAAACGCCTCTTTTTAAAGTGCGCAATAAAGAGCGGACGATCTATTGCTATTCGATCGAAGAAAAAGAAGCGGCTGAAAAAGAGTTGAAAAAAGGGATCGAGATCACCCGCTTCAAAGGGTTGGGAGAGATCTCTCCTGGAGAATTTAAGCAATTCATCGCGAAGGATATTCGATTGCTCCCTGTGGTGATTCAAAACCTTTCCGATGTGAAGCCGACCCTTGAATTTTATATGGGAAAAAACACTCCCGCGAGAAAGAATTTCATCATGCAAAATCTGGTGATTGACAATGGATGATCTTAAGCTCCAAATGAAGGATCATTTCATCCGGTATGCTTCCTATGTGATCCTCGATCGGGCCATTCCGAATGTGGTCGATGGATTGAAGCCGGTGCAGCGGCGGATTTTAGAGATTTTGTGGCGCCAAAATGATGATAAACTGCACAAGGTGGCCAACGTCGTCGGTCAAACGATGCAGCTCCATCCGCATGGAGACGCTCCCATTTACGAAGCATTGATCAATTTGGCCAATAAAGGATATCTCCTCGATCGGCAGGGGAATTTCGGCAATATCTATACGGGGGATCCTTCGGCGGCTGCCCGGTATATTGAAACACGCTTATCTCCATTGGCCAAAGAGACTCTTTTCAACCCTGACATCACTGAAAAAATCCCCTCCTACGACGGGCGTAATTTCGAGCCGGTCACACTTCCTGCCAAAATCCCCCTTCTCTTGATGCAAGGGGCAGAGGGGATCGCGGTGGGGATGGCCACTCACATTCTTCCTCACAATTTCACAGAACTTCTCGAGGCTGAGATCGCCTGCCTTGAGGGGCGCAACTTCAAAATCTTCCCCGATTTTCCGACCGGGGGGATCATGGACAAGAGCGAGTACGACAAGGGGAAGGGAAAAGTCAAGCTGAGGGCCAAAATCGAGATCAAAGATCCGAAGACGTTGGTGATTCGGGAGATTTGCTACGGGACGACGACTGAAAGTTTGATCCGTTCGATCGATGAGGCTGCGAAAAAGGGAAAGATCAAGATCGAAGAGATCAACGATTATACGGCGAAGGATGTGGAGATCGAGATCAAACTCCCGAGGGGGCAGTATGCCGAAGATCTCCTCGATGCTCTTTACGCCTTTACCGAGTGCGAGGTCTCTTTAAGCTCTCAAGTGATCGTCATCAAAGAGGGGCTTCCATGGGAGACCGATGTCCACGAAATTTTGGCCTACAATGCGGCAAAAGTGGTCCACTTTCTCAAGTGGGAGTTGGAGATTGAGCGGGATCGGCTCTTAGAAAAGATCTTCTACAAATCGCTCGAGCGGATTTTCATTGAAAACCGCCTCTATAAGAAGATCGAGACGGTGAAAACTTTAGAGGGGATTCATGAAACTCTCTCTGAATCGCTGAAACCCTACCGAAAAAAACTCCTCCGGGAGCCCACCCATGAGGATCGGGAGAGATTATTGCAAATCCCCATCCGGCGCATTTCTCAATTTGACATTGAGAAGAACAAAGATGAGATTGAAACTCTTGAACAGGGACATCGAGACGTCGAAAAGAATCTGAAAAACGTCAAAAAATATGCGATCGAGCATTTAAAAAAGCTGATCGCCAAGTTTGGCGCTGAATTTCCTCGCAAAACGCGGTTTAAATCGATTGAGGAGATCGATCGGAAGGCGATTGAGACGAAGGAGATCAAGGTGGGCTTTGACCTTTCGACCGGTTTTGTTGGGACAAAAGTTTCAGGCTCCTCGTTCCCCTGTACTAACTTTGATAAACTCCTCACCTTTTCAAAAGATGGAACCTACAAAGTGACCCCGCTACCAGAGAAACAATATGTGGAAGGGCTTGTTTGGGCAGGGGTTGCCGATAAGAAGACGGTTCTCACCGTTGTCTATCGAAATAAAAATACGCGCCAGGCTTGGGCCAAAAGATTTGTTGTCTCTCAGTTTATTTTAGAAAAGGGGTACCGCTATTTTGACGAGGAAGGGGAGCTCGAGTTGATTACGGTCCACCCCGATCCAGTCATCGAGCTGCAATTCACCCTCAAAATCAGACCTAAAACCGTCTCCCTCAAGGAGATCCCGATCGGCGGATCGCAGACTCGGGGCATTCGTCTGGCCAAAGAAAAAGTGAAGAAAATAATTTTACT
>CAZIML010000172.1:764-4097 GCA_964540255.1 uncultured bacterium | reverse complement strand
AAAGACTCCTTTTTTGCACTGGCAAAATCTTTTACGATCTTGTTTCTGCCCGGAAACGAACCGATATTGCCATTGTTCGGATTGAGCAGCTCTATCCTCTGGACGAAAAAGGGATCGGAAACATCCTTAAAAAGTATAAAGGGTATACCGAATTGTTTTGGGTCCAAGAAGAGCCAGAAAATATGGGAGCCTGGCGTTATTTGCAGCCCCATTTACCCAACGCCGCCTATATTGGCCGCCCTGAAAATGCAACCACCGCCACCGGCTCGAGCAAAAAACACAAACAAGAACAACAAATTCTCCTAGAAAAGGCCTTGTCATGAAAGTAGAGATCAAAGTACCGAAAATGGGCGAATCGATCGTCGAAGCGACGATTGGAGCGATCTTGAAACCCTCTGGAACCGTTGTACGAGCTGACGAGGAGGTTTTGGAGCTTGAGACTGAAAAAGTGAACCAACTCTTATCGGCCCCCGCCGCCGGCCGTCTCGAGTTGAAAGTGAAGACAGGAGATGTGGTCAAAGTCGATCAAGTGATTGGGACGATCGACTCTTCTGTTCAAGCGTCTACTGAGCCCCCGCCAGCTGTGGCAGCCCCTCCTCCAAAAACAGAAACGATCCGCCTCCCGGAACCGAAGCAAGCCCTTCCTCCCGCCCGGAAAAAAATCGACGACTCGCTCGCCGAGCTCTCCGCCCCTCCCTCGCTCCCCAAACCAATCGCGCCTCCCTCTCCTCCGCCAGAGCCTCGCGTATCGGGGCGCGTCACGCGGAAGAAGATGAGCAAATTGCGCAAAGTGATCGGTGAAAAACTCGTTCAGGTGAAAAATCAGACCGCCATGCTCACCACCTTCAACGAAGTGGATATGAGCGCTGTGATGGCTCTTCGAGAGGAAAATCAAGAAAACTTTCAGAAAAAACATGGAGTGAAACTCGGCTTCATGTCGTTTTTTGTCAAAGCCTGCGTCTCAGCCTTGCAGCAATTTCCCGACATCAATGCGAGCATCGAAGGGGATGAGATTGTCTATCACCATTACTATGACATTGGAATCGCCGTTGGGACAGAGAAGGGGCTTTTTGTCCCTGTCATCAGAAATGCCGACCAGCTCTCTTACGCAGAAATTGAGAAAGGGCTCAAAGTTTATGCTGAGAAAGCCAAAAGCGGCACCATCACAGTCGATGAGATGCAAGGAGGCACCTTCACCATCACAAACGGCGGCGTATACGGCTCGATGCTCTCCACTCCCATTCTCAACCCCCCTCAAAGCGGCATTTTAGGGATGCATAACATAGTGAAGCGCCCTGTTGTGATCGACGATGAGATCGTCATTCGCCCCATCATGTATCTCGCCCTCAGCTATGATCACCGGATTGTTGACGGAAAGGAATCGATCTCTTTTCTCATGCACGTGAAGAAGAATTTGGAAGAACCGGCGAGGTTTTTGCTTGATTTATGATGTTGTAGTGATTGGAGCAGGACCTGGCGGTTATGTCGCGGCGATTCGAGCAGCCCAGCTGGGGCTCAAAACCGCCTGTATTGAGAAAGGGAAAACCCTCGGCGGCACCTGCCTAAACGTCGGTTGTATTCCCTCGAAAGTGCTCCTCCACGACTCAGAAAGCTCTCAAGACTTTGGAAAAATGATGAGCCGCAAAACCAGCGTTGTCGCCGGTTTTACGGGAGGGATCGAATTTCTCTTCAAAAAAAATAAAATCGACTGGATTTCAGGAGCTGCCCGCCTCACCGGTCCCCACACCATCGATGTCAACGGACTTAAAGTGGAGGCAAAGCAGATCATTCTCGCCACCGGTTCTGAGCCGATCGGCTTGCCCTTTCTTCCCTTTGATGAAAAAAAGATCCTCTCATCCACCGGAGCCCTCGCCCTCAACTCGGTTCCCAAAAAAATGTTGGTCGTCGGCGCTGGAGTGATCGGCGTTGAGCTCGGCTCAGTCTACCAGCGGCTCGGTTCTGAAGTGACATTCATTGAATTCCTCGATCGGATCTGTCCTGCATTTGATCAAGCCCTTTCGAAAGGGCTCCAAAAGGCCCTCACTGCGCAAGGGATGACCTTCCATCTCTCTCATAAAGTCACTAAAGCCTCTGGAACCACCCTCACTGTCCAAGGCCCCAGCGGAGAATCTCAAATGAGCGGAGATGTCGTTCTCGTCGCGGTAGGAAGACGCCCCTATTCAGACAACCTTGGACTGGAAGCTGTCGGGATTCAGAAGGACTCGAAAGGATTTGTTCAGATCGACGCCTCATTTCGGACTACCGTGCCCAATATCTTCGCCATTGGCGATCTCGTCGAAGGGCCTATGCTCGCCCACAAAGCCTCTGAAGAGGGGGTTGCTGTCGCTGAACTGATCGCAGGACACCATCCCATGATCAATTACATGGCGATCCCTAACGTTGCGTATACTCACCCCGAAGTGGCCGCTGTCGGCCTTACTGAAGAAGAAGCGAAAGCGAGGAAAATCAGCTACCGCACCTCTCTTTTCCCCTTTAAAGCCAACTCGCGCGCCCGGTGCATGGCGGATGACGAAGGGTTCGTCAAGATTTTGGCAGAGGAGAAAAGTCGAAGGATTATCGGGATCCACATTTTGGGGCCCCACGCCTCAGAGCTCATTGGCGAGGCGACTCTCGCTATCCAATTAAAGGCGACTGCAGACCAGCTTGCCCAAACCTGCCACGCCCACCCCACCCTCTCCGAAGCCCTGAAAGAGGCGGCGATGGGTCTATTTGACAAGCCAATTCATATTTAATAATGGTATTAGTAATTTAAATTGAGTTGATTTTGTTATTAATGTATAATAATTTATTAAAATAAGGAGTTACTATGTCTATAGAACCAGCTACTAGAGTTATGAGCCCTGCCCCCTCAGAGTCCCCGGCACGGGTTTGGAAATGTAAAAAGTGCGAGCGAATATTTAAGAGTGAGGCAAATCATTTCCAACATTTTTTCTGTGTTAGAACTTCCAAAATTAGTCAGGGATATTTCGTAAAGCGTGCATTAAGGATTCAGTATGAGTCAGAACAGAATTTTAAACGCCTCAATGAGAGTGATCACATAGACGGCACTGTAAAAAGAGACTCATCTCAGGGGCTTCGTGTCGTTGTGCATAACAAGCCAAGCCAGGTAATTCAGACGGTTCTATTAAGTGAACCAACGGTTCCCGGTCAAGTGGAGTCACCGGAAGACAAGCATGACCCCTCTAGTTCGAACGGTCCGCGAGATCGCTCTGTGGAATCATGGTCCGACGATTCCAGTGGTGGAGATCCGTTAGATGACAGATTTGATGTGCCTACCCTCCGAGAGCTTCAGGCGCTCAGAGCCGGTACTGC
>CAZIML010000172.1:0-754 GCA_964540255.1 uncultured bacterium | reverse complement strand
CAAGATATCTTCAGTTCCTCCAGAAACTGAGTTTCATCCCAATAGACAGTCGGCAAGCCGCCGTTGCGCTATCTTATAACTAGCTCATTTGAAGAGTGACAAAATCCCTGACAAACTGGTAGATTTTCTCCAGTAATCAGGGATTTTTTTTGTGAAACGGTTTCTTTTTTCCATTTTTTTCTTTTTTCTCGTTCTCTCTTGTTCTCCCAATAAAAAAGAGGAAGGGGATTGGATGGATCGTTCGATTGCCAACGATTTCAAACGGTACGAAAAAGAGGGGATTTCGAAGGAACTTTTGGAAGCGAGCTGGGCTGCTTGTAAGAAGGATAAAGAGTTTCTTCGCTATCAGGTCATCGATTCGAAAGTCTATGGCCCGGAAAGCCGGATCAAGATCCTTTTAGAAGAGCTGACCCTTCGCTATCCCGTTCCCGATGTGGACTTTATCTATTTCTATGAAGATCGGCTGAAAAGATCGTTTTTCAAGCGATCCAAACATCGCCATTCGGCTCCTATTTTGGTCTCGGCCAAGCACAAGGATCTCGACCAAGTCGTCCTTTTTGCCGATTGGAACTACAATGTGCGCGATGAAGCCGGGGGATGGAATGGCCTCATTCGGAAAATCAACGAAGAATCGTCCCGTTGGGATTGGTTGTCGAAAGAAAATCGGCTCCTTTGGAGAGGAACTCCTTGGGATGGAAAACATTTTGGGATGTATGATTTTTCCAACTGGAAAACGATCCCCAGAGGAACCCTC
>CAZIML010000171.1:0-4105 GCA_964540255.1 uncultured bacterium | reverse complement strand
ATCACTATAATGATTTTCTCTCACTCTACCACGCAGAAATGAGCCAGTATCTCATGCAGCAAAATTTTATTGCAATCGATTGATCGAAGCGCCGATTGGCGAATTACCTCTTGAACTGAGAAAAATTCAGCCTCTTAAAAAAGGGAGGGGCAAATAAGAGCCAAAGAGGAGGCGCCGAGATGTCGGTTCCATCGGACATACCTCCTAAAACGGGCTCAAGAATTAATGGTTGCCTGAAGCCGGGATCGAACCGACCACCTTCGCATTACGAATGCGCTGCTCTACCAACTGAGCTATTCAGGCTGAATTTTCCATATAAGCGTAAGGAAGAGACACTTTTTCCTCAATGGTTTATAATGCTCCTATGTTTGATGGAAAGCGAATCGGTGCTTTGATACTCATGGGGGGCGAAGGGCGCCGATTTGGAAGCGGCCTCCCCAAACAGTTTCACCTTTTGGACGGAAAGCAAGTTTACCTCCACACATTAGAAGCCCTGCAGTCAGCCGCCCTCTTCGATGAAATCCTGCTCGTTTCCCACCCCGATTGGCTCAATATTGAACACCAGGGAGCGAGAGTGGTCGCCGGCGGACAAACCAGACAAGAGTCCTCTTATCTCGGCCTCCAAGGCTTCAAAAACACCCCCGATATCGTCCTCGTCCACGATGGAGTCAGACCCTTTGTCTCCCACCGAATCCTCTTTGAAAATGTGGAAGGGGCCATCCAATGGGGCGCTGTAGACACCTGCATCCCTTCGGCAGACACCCTCGTTTATGCCCCCGAGGGTCTCAAGATAGACTCTATCCCAAATCGGAAACACTTCCTGAGAGGACAGACCCCCCAAACTTTCCAGATGGATGTGATCCTCTCCGCCCATGAAAAAGCCCTCGCCCATCAGATCCATAACGCAACAGATGATTGTCAACTCGTCTTAAGAAACAACCACCCGATTCACATTGTTCTCGGGGAGGACCGAAATATAAAAATCACTTCAGAACTAGATCTACATCTTGCGAGCTGCATATGCTGTGCAGGTGATTTCCAAGAGAGAGCCTAGAGGGAGGCGAGCCACCTCAAAGGCATGCCTTGCCGGCTTCACTTCAAAGGGGAATTTCTCAATATAAATTTCATTCATCGACTGAAAGTCGTCCAAATTCTTCAAATAGACTTCCATCTTGACGACATTGGCAAAAGTCAGCCCAGCCTCGTTCAAAATAGCCTCGATATTCTCCAAAACCTGTCTCGTCTGCCCTCGAATCGTTCCATCGACAATTTTCCCAACACTTGGGACGATCGGCAACATGCCCGAGAGAAATAAAAAGGGAGGAGCTAAAACTGCTTGCGAATAAGGTCCTATGGCCTTCGGAGCCCGCTCTGTTTCAATCTTGCGTTGTTCCATTGATCCTCTATGGTTCACTCCAATTTCACCCAATGAACCGATATATATACAAGGAATTTTCTTGTTGCATGGAAGCACCGTCCTTGATAAATTTCTGACCCAACTTATGACCATTCAACGTGACTACCCACTGGCTGTCGAACCCCACCGAATCACCATTGGTCCATTTTGGATCCCTTTCGAAGATGCCTGTTTAGAGGAAATTCATTTTGAAACACGGAGGGTGCTCATTAACCTCAAAGGAGGAATGGGATTTGCAGGAGAATGCGTAGTGGCTTTGGATGTTCCTGAGCGGGCTAAATTCCGCCAGTTGGTCCATCAACTGCTGTCACAAACAAAGGGCCGGCCAAAAGACGAAACTGATTTTCACGATGAGCCTGCATACGCTTTTTCCCATCGTACCTGCACGGTTCACCCCTCGATTGAACAAGAGCCGTTGGATCGAGCGAAAATCAACGAAGAAATCGCCGTTTTAAGACAAGTGGCTCAACGCCATCCTAGGCTCCAAGCCCCCTTCGCCAAACTATTTTCCCTGGCAAATCAGGCCTCCTGGGACAAATACGATTCGCTCATTCTCCAAAATGCCCTCCTCTCAGCTCAACAAGTCCCTTTAACGACCCATGAAGCTGAATGCATAGACAATCATCGATCCAAAAGGGCGTCGAATCAAACAAAATTTAAGGAAATCACAATATTATGCCAAGCCATCGGCCGAACCATCAATCGGACTCCTAAAAGTCCCCTTTTTTGGCGGACCTTTTATCCTCTGATCACTCAGTTCAATCAACCCAGCAATCTCGATGATTCTCGAGTTTTGGATGAAACCTACGAGAGCCTATCGGCCTTATCCACCGAAATAGACAAAGCCCTGAATTCAACTGATTAAAAACCTATCCAAGATGTTGATGTGTATACACCCATCATTTTGCCATTGTGAGTAATTTATTTTCTGAGTAAGATTCCCGCCGTTTAAAACCCAAACAAGGTATTTATGGCAGCAATAGCAGAGAGTCGCACACTCATTGTGCATCCAAACAGTGTTCAAATAGGAAGTTCTCAAATCCCCATCGAGTCAATCACTACAATAGGCATGTCCTTACCACATCCTCAATACTTACCTCACCACCAAGTGAGGGTTTGGACAAACGGAGCGATGGGAGCCCGCAGAAAAGAGTCAATCATCGACTTTCAGTTTGACACTGCGGAGAAAACCTATCAGTTTTTAAGGATTTAGTTGAGAAAGCCAAAGCCCCATTTTCTCTAAATGCTGGTGCAATTAGAACCACCTTTCGAAACAGCAATAAAGATACTTCTGCGGTCATTCAGTTTGTATTTGGAGAAAGCCCAGAACGAGAGCTATTCGACAAGGTGGTTGCTCCCATCTTTTTCAAAGATTTTGAAAGCGACGGAAATCAGAGGCTAATTTCTCCCAAAGGAAATGAAAGGGAAATCATCGAGATCGTAAACCGATGCTTTCAGGCGCTAAGCAAGCAAACCCACTTAGAGACTGGACGTTTGCTCCTGCAAAATCGAGATCATCGATTTAGCGCAGAGACTAGCGACAGCCCTAGTTGCTGTGAAGGACCGGGAACTTTCAAGCCTCATTATGTTGTCGATATTGATGGCACTGTAAAAAAGTATACACTCCATTTTGGTCGTCCTCCAGAAGATTTTCCCAGGACACATTGGGATTCGGATGAGAAGTATTACGCTCCTGAGCCATTGAAGCAACCTACAGAACAAGATGTGGAAAAATTCAAAGAGGAGGTCAGAATCGATATAGCCATCGCCACTGAAGCCATTCAAACCATCCCAGGTATTGATAAAGTTTTGAATCCATGGATTGAAAACAGAAACAAGTTGTTCGCGCATGAAGGACCGATCGGTCCAGTTGAATGGGCTGTTTTGCGCAATTCGATCATGGGCGACCCGATCGATGATGGTAGACTCTCCCGTGACCAGCAAGAACAATTCAATCTTATTGCCAATAAGCACCCGTCTCAAGCCGAATAGCGAAAAAAAGTGCTCGAGGGCCCTCCCAATTGAGGGCCCCGGTGGATCATGTTTCTTTCTTCAAAAGTTTCTCCCGCAAGTCACTACTGCGCACTTTATATTTTTGGTGTCTGCTGTTTGGTTTTTCGGGCAGGGTGTACTCAATAGCCCCTTTAGACAGTAGCCCCTGGATAACCTTTTTCAACCCTCCTGACACCGTCCTATGCCCTAGATTTTTAGCGATCTCACCTTTTGAAAGGGATCTTTGCTGAAGCAGAGTAAGAATGTCTACTTCCATCGACTCGGGCCTCAACTCGGGCCTCGCGGTATTAGTAAAAAAACTGGAGGGATTAAAAGTAAGAACAGAGGAGAAATACTATACATACAAAATTTTTGAACACATGATCAAAAAAAAAAAGCCTTTCCCGAAGGAAAGGCTTGTTTGAGACTTGATGGGTTCGAACCATCGACCCTCTCATTAAAAGTGAGATGCTCTACCACTGAGCTAAAGTCTCGGTGTGTCTTTGACCCCAAGGGGATTCGAACCCCTGTTCGCAGAATGAAAATCTGATGTCCTAGACCGGGCTAGACGATGGGGCCAGACTAATCAGGCGATAAAAACATTGTCGAGTTTACTCTATCGCCCTAATTTTCTGCAACATCTTAGATCGTCATGATCTCTTTTTCCTTCTCCGCACAGGTCAAATCGACATCTTT
>CAZIML010000170.1:1902-4107 GCA_964540255.1 uncultured bacterium | reverse complement strand
ACGCTCCGAAGGACGCGACTACATCGTCCAAGACGGAGACGTAGTCCTCTTCTTCCACAACTAACGGAACCTCAATGGCGATTCAGTTCCCTCAAAGATACTGCGTAGAGAATCACAAACATGGTTGTGTTTGCAGTTTGATGGATTGCATCACCAGGTCGCGTAACCATCAAGGCGACTACTCCTTTCGTTGCAATCTCGATATTTGCCGTGAAGAAGGAACCGTCAATGACTTCGATAGCACTGGAATTACCCCCTTGATACGAGCCACAGCCTACAATCATAAATGGATGGTTTTACAGCTGATCCAGGCCCGTGGAGACGTGAACCTAGCCACTCGCAAAGCTCATGAACAAATTCCCCTTGGAAGCACCCCCCTGTGGATTTCTCTCCAGGTTACCCACAATATTGCCATGGCTCAGCTCCTGATCCAATCAGGTGCAAAGACCACAATTGATGACTCATTGGATGAGATTGGGAAACAACATCTTATGAGGGCAAAAAAAGGTGTAGAAGAAGAACAAGAGGCGATGGCCCTCGTATTTTTTTCTGACGAGAGATATCTCCCTAAGCCCCTGGTCCGCCTCTCCATTGAATACCTAGGCAATAGCCTTCGTTGAAGTGACACAAATTTGTGTCAGAAAGATGGCATTGAGGAAATCGTTTTGTGTATAGAGTCCTATCGACCCATGCTGCTCATTGCAAAGTGAGCGGCCGCGAATCCTGCAACTATCATGAGCCCATTAATCAAATAGCCGGTGCAATCAGAAACCCTGTTTCTCTGAATTGCTCTAGAGTGGCTCTCCTCTTTAACATATTGACCCACAACAGCATGGAACCATGGAATCGAATCCGGCGCAATCAACCCATCTGAATCCTTTGCCAAGTGAACAAACAATCGCATTCCTTGGAGCTCATCAGGTGGATAATAATTCAGCGCATCTAAAAGAATGTCCTTCTTTCCAAATCGTCGATCTAAATCACTGTTCAAAGCGGACAATGTTGTCATATTTTACCCTCCAAAAACTTGATGTGGAGAGTTTATACACCTCCGGAGATTTTTTATTCAACGAAGATTGAGGTAGGCTGATAGATCGCCTCATTAAAGGAAAGATTCTCGATTTTTTTGTAGCTGATTTTCTCTTCGGTCAGTTTTTTCGTCGACTCGCCGACAAAAACCGGCATAGAACTTTGTTGCGCGAGAAGATTCAATTCGAGCGTCCGATCGTAGACCTTTCCCAGCCCCGTGTAGCTGCTATGAAACTTAGATCCAATATTCCCCACGAAAAGAGTTCCAGTATCAATCCCGATCGAAACCGGAATCTTTAGATCGGTCAATTTCTGAACCATTTCAAGAGCCGCCTCGACAGCCTCGATCGGGTGATTCGGCTGAGAAAGAGGCGCTCCCCACATCGCCACCACCTGATCCCTCCTATAGCTATCGACCGTCCCTTTCCGCTCGAAAAGGATCGGATCGATGGCGCTGAAGTAGCGATTCATCCAATTCTTTAACTCGTCGGGCGGCAACATCCCTACAGTTGTTTCATAATGGGGGACCGCAATGCATAAGAAAGTGACCTCTTTCATTTCTCCTGCGAGGGCAACCTCTTTTCTTTTTTCCAAAATCTCATTCATCCGAGAAGGGAGAACCGTTTGTCCGAAGAGACGTTTGATTTCCCGCTCATGTTGCACGTCGGAAATGTAAGATGCGACAAGATCGAGGATAAAAAGAGTGATTAAAGTAGGCATCGGGAAGAAGAAAGAGAGGACCATCGAATGGTGGGTCCAAAGCCATTGATTGATGAAATGAAGAGCCCCGATGATGAGAGCGGAGCTGACAAAAGCGGCCATTCTTGAAATTCTCGGGTAGAGAATCGCCGCACCCAATCCAAGAATCAGAACCAGGAGAACCGCCATCCCCCTTCCCCAATTCGGCTTATGGGGCAAGTAACCGTCGATGATCCCGCTTGCAATCGACGCCTGCACTTCAACGCCGGGGAAAACGGGAGAAATCGCCGTCGCAACGAGGTCTGACGATGCGGTTGCGGTGAGACCAATAAAAATGAGTTTCCCCCTCACCAGTTCTGCCGCCACCTTCCCCTGCAGCAAGTCGGTCGCTGAAATCGAGGGAAAAGAGCCTGGATCTCCCCGGAAAGGGATCAAAATCCTCCCCCAAGGATCGGTCGGAATGGAGCGCTCTCCCAT
>CAZIML010000170.1:0-1892 GCA_964540255.1 uncultured bacterium | reverse complement strand
CAATCCGGATTGACTCTAAAGGGAGATGGTCGCCAATCCGGCTCGAACTCACCCCTGAAAAAGGAGCTTTGAGAAACAGTTTCGCCGCCTTGAGACCCAATGAGGGGTAGACTTTTTCCCCTCTCCGAAGAAGAAGAGGAGAAAACCGCAAGATCCCATCTTTGTCGATCGTTGTGTTGAGAAACCCACCCCGCTCGGCCGCCCTTTGGAAAAGGGGCTGATTCCCCAAATAGCCCTTCATCTCTGGAATCAGCGATCTTTTGGCCTCATCAGGCGTTAAAACAAAAAGAGGAGGAGGCAAAACTCCCACCTCTTCGTCATTTGTCGAGAAGACAAACCCAAGAGTGGTCGTCTCTTTTTCAAGGGCCCCAGCCAAAACTGCATCGGGATCGAACTGGGGCCTTATTTTCTCAAGAGCCTCCGAAAGGCCCGCCTCTTGGGTCTTGGCCAAAATGAGATCGACCGGATTCGCTTCCGGCTCAGAAAAGACCAGATCGTAGGCGATGACAGAAGCGCCGAGCCGATCGAGTTCTTGGGCGATCCGCCCCATTTTTGTCCGATCCCAAGGCCATTTTCCCTCTTGAGTCATGCTTCGATCATCGATCGCGACGATCGAGATCGAATTATTTGGCAAAAGGGGTTGATGGAACCGCCTCACCTCTCGATCATAGGTATCGTTTTCGAGTTTGATCACCCATTCGCTGAAAAAAGGGGGCTGAAAATAGATGATCGCCGCAATAAATAGAACGATCGCAACCGAAATCAGGGTGGTGATCCCCTTCTCTTTATCCATGATTGTCTTGTGAACTATTCATAAAAATGCGATGATCGACGTCTTTCATTCAATATAAAAATGATAGGTCTTTATGTCTTTAAAAAAAAATCCGAACGCAAAGATTTTCGCTGAATTACATTACAGAAAAAAGCCTTTCATTTTAGCAAATGCGTGGGATGCTGCTAGTGCAAGAATTTTTGAACAAGCAGGTTTCCCAGCCATTGGAACCACAAGCGCCGGAATTGCTGCCTCAAAAGGTTACAGAGATGGACAAAACATTCCTTTAGAGGAAGTGCTGGATACTGTAAGAGAAATTCTCTCAGCCGTGAAGGTTCCAGTCTCAGTGGATATAGAAGCCGGGTTTGGCAAAAATAACGAGGAACTCATCCGCAACGTAAAAAAAGTGGTTTCTTTAGGGGCTGTTGGGATCAACATTGAAGATGGGACAGGGTGTAAAACCTCTCCCCTTACGCCGATCGACGAACAATCTGATAAAATTCGATCCATTCGATCCGCAATTCCCTCTGAAGATTTGTGGATTAACGCCCGGATCGATGTGATTTATCTTGGCATTCTTGAAAAAGAAGCTGCATTAAATGAAACGATTCAAAGAGCGAAGGCATATATAAAAGCTGGAGCAAACTCAGTTTTTGTTTTTGGCGGCGTGAACGATACAGATTCAATTTTCCGTCTGATTCGGGAAATTGAAGCTCCATTGAACCTGTTGGCGAACCCAGCGCTTCCCTCTATCGGAGAGTTGGAAAAGCTAGGGGTGGCTCGGGTGAGTTTAGGATCAGGTCCAATGAGGGCCACTCTCGGTTTATTGAAGGAAATTTCTCAAGAGCTTTTGGAATTTGGAACCTATCAGAGTTTATCAAAAAACGCCGTTCCGTTTCCCGCTCTTCAAGCCCTTTTTGACTAAGCTTGGAATGGACGCAGTATATCTCGCAAAAAATATCTTCTTGAGGCACACTAAAAACTTCAAGGAGTTTTTATGAAGCCCTTTTTTCTCATTTTCTCAATGATCGTGACTCTCGCAGCCTTTTCCGCTGAAAAAATCGGAGAGGTGGTGGCCCTCGAAGGGCGTTTGAGTGCGATCGATCCCTCTTCTACCGAG
>CAZIML010000169.1:0-4163 GCA_964540255.1 uncultured bacterium | reverse complement strand
TCAATACAAAAAGTTTAATGCTCCTCAAGTCATACCTGCTGAAGTCGTAGTCGCTGTCGCCGAACCTGTGGCGAATTTGACGGCTCCTTTGGCGGCCACCGGGTTTCAAATGATCAAAAATGCAGTGGGTCCAGCTTTGGGTGCTGTGGCTCGAACTTTGGTCGAAGCGGCTACTCCTTTAGTCGAAGCAACGGTTCCTTTTGTTGCTGATCACCTTGACCATGCCAAGGGAGCGGTTGTATCTTTGGCCGCTGATAGCGCAGCGCAGCTCAAGGGAGCTGTGAAAGAAGCAATCATTGAAACGACAAATGATGCAATTAATGGAGCTGGGCCTTTGGCGTTCTCGATGACCAAATCTTTGGTCAGCTTAGCCGCAAACACGGCATTCGCAACGCTGAAAGAGACAGCGAGTATCTTTACTTCCTTAAAGTATGAAACATATGCGTGTATTGCGGCAGGTTTGTTTCTACGTTATTACTTGGTCCCTAAAATTAAGAAGTATACTACAGGAGTTCCGTTGCCTGGTTGGATCCCCTCAAGAGACGCTTGTAGAGTCACTCCTATGTCTCGGGCTTTCGCCAGTCTTAAAAAGCGCCTGTGGAAAACCAATGAGCTCAAGCCTGTTCTCAATGAAGATATTCGCCAACGGGTGGAGACGATCATCAATGCAAACAAAAACATCATGAAAAATGGTGGGTTCTTCAAAAACCTCCTGCTCCTGGGAGATCCAGGGATTGGGAAAACCATGCTTGCTAAGACGATCGCGAGAGACTCTAACTTCAATTATGTTGAAATCAGTGGAGCCGACTTTGCTTGGAAGATTTCTGCAGGCTTCGCAATACAAGATCTCAAAGAATTGATCGAATTCAGTAAAAACTCTTTATATCCTACTGTATTATTGATTGATGAAATTGATGCTCTTTGCCCCTATAGAGATCCCTGGTCGGAGGAATCAACGAGAGCACAAAAGGAGTTCCGAAGTGCACTATTAAGCGCCGTGCAGGCAAGCAAAAAATTGTTGATTGTAGGCACAACGAATCTTGAAGGAGATATGGATACAGGTCTCTTATCTCGTTTTGGCAACAGAATTCAAATGAAACTTCCCGATCTTGACAGTAGAGTCAAGATCTTAACTCAAAATATCGATAAGTATTTAGGGAAAGTTCCCGAAAGAGCCACTTGCTTAAGCCCAGAAAATATTGAACAATTGGCAATCAAGATGGAAGGGATGAGCGGAAGGGCTTTATTTCAGTTTGTGGATGACCTTGCGATGCAAAAACCCGCTTCTCTAAACCATATGCTGACTCAAGAGGGAATCGACGAGGTGCTCGGCTTTTACCTCGAAGCTCATAGAAGAGATATGCTCGCAAAAGAAGCAAGGGAGAAAAGAAAACTAGAAAAACTAGGAATTAAATCTGATATTTTTCTAGATGGCACCGAAACCCAGCCCGTAGCCGCGCCGGCCCCAGTCAAACCGGCAGGAATAGAGATCTCCACGCAAACAGATCCTCTACCAGACGTAGAGCCTCAACCCCCGGTGGCCTCGTCCTCTCCAAAGAAGGAACAACAACCAGCGAAAGCAAAAATAGCTCCCCTTGGCCTCATACCAAGGAAAGGCCCGAAACGAAGAGTGAGTTCTATAATATCCAAATGAACCCAAAAGTTGGTTTTTGGCGGCGCCGAACAGCCGCTGAATTCGCGTCCGTGCCAAAACCGTAACTTTTGAATTCATTTAGGTATAGCCACTCCATTCGTCCTTTTATGGGATCATCCATTTTCATGGGGATGCCGGAGCTGAAGGTTTTTTGAGTAGCTACTTGTTTTTGGTCATTCGGTCGTATCCAAATCCTATCAAAACCAATCCAACAGTAATCAAGATGTCCCAATAACGGCCCAAGAGCAAAGAGACTACGAGCGCTGCAAGGCACAACGGAATGAGAACCCATAATTTCCATTTTTTTTCTTTCAGCATATGAGCTCCTTATCTTGCAAAGAGGATGTTAAATGTTTATTGAGTTTAGATAATTCAAGATCTATTAGCCAGGGCGGATCAATTCGGAATTGGGAGAAAGGTGGGTTTGCGCCATGATTTCGGCGAGGGCTGAGATCCAATAGGGCTCTTGGTTGAGGGCCGGGCATCGATAGACATCGATCCCTTTGGATGCAATGATCGGAAGGTAGAGTTTTTCTATTTCAAAGAGCGTTTCGATATGGTCTGAGGTGAAGCTGATGGGGATGATGAGGCACTGTTTCCGCCCTTGGCTCCAAGAGAGGATCTCTTCGCAGGTTTCATCAGTATAGGGGCGGATCCATTCGCCTCGCCCGAACTTCGATTGATAGGAGAGGCGGCCCAGCGTTTCGGGAAAGGCAGCCATTACGGCTCTGAAGGTGGCTTCACACTCCGATTGATACGGGTCTCCATCGTCGATGAATTTTTTCGGTACCCCGTGAGCCGAGAAGAGGAGGATTGTTTCCGATGGGGAGAGCTTTTTTTCCTCGAGAAAAGAGGCGATCCGTTGTTGATGAGCGCGGATGAAGGCGGGATGGGTGGCGTATGATTTGATCCAACGGAGACGGGGCCCAACGTAGGGGGCGAGGAAGCGGGCGATGCTCCCGGTGGTGGCGTAGCTGAATTGAGGAAAGAGGGGGAGCACTTTGATTTCGCCGCCTTGTTTGAGAGCGTCGATTGAGTCTTGATGAGTCGCGGGAAGGTAGCGGTGGAATGTGGCGATTGGGGTTTGCAGCCGCTCGGAGAGAGACTTTGCCAAGGTTTCTGTATCGAAATAGATCGGGGAGCAGCCGCCGATTTCTTCATAGTCGTGCTGGATTTTGAGAGCTCTTTTTCGTGCGACGCGGCTAAAGAACCACTTGTGAAAAAAGGGGGGAAAGGGAGCTCGGATCACATCTCGATCTGTGAGAAGCGAAGTGAGAAACGGGGCCACTTCATCGAGTGTTCGAGGGCCGCCAAAGTTCACAATCAAAAATTTTTCCATGAGTCACAGTCTACACAAAGGTTGACTTTGTCTTCGAGTGAGATTTATATTCTCGATTCGGTTACGATGGTGGGAAAATATGATCTTGATTCGGTTGCTCTTTTTAGTTTTGGTCGCGTGTGGATGCGGAAGCAATCCGTTCCATAAGACGATGCGGATCGGTATCGACAAAAAATGGTACCCGATCGATTTTGGCCCGCAAACTGCCTACGTCAATGGCTACACTGAGGATCTCCTCTTGGAAATGGCCAAGTATAGCGGGATGGAATTTGAACTCGTTCCGGCCAATTGGGATAGTTTGATGGATGGACTGAGAACAAACAAATATGACGCCGTCCTCACCTCTCTTCCTCCTTATGAATACCACCTCGCGAAGTATGACTTTTCGAAAAATTATCTCGATCTGGGCCCCGTAATGGTCTTAAGGACCAATGAACCTGAATTGTCGCTCGATCAAATGAAGGGGAAAATCGTCGGAGTGATCGCCAACGATCAAACAGCTCTCATTTTGGAAAAAACACCCGAAATCATCATCCGAAGCTTCCCTTCGATCCCTGCTTTGCTCAATGGAGTGGCGGGAGGGGAAATCGATGGAGCTCTTTTAAGCCGAATTCCAGCAGTGAACTTCGTGAACGATCTTTACGCAGGGCAGCTGAAAATTGGAAGCCAGCCACTCACCGATGCAGGTCTTCATCTCGTCTCTCCCAAAGGGGGCGCTCGCCTTTTTAATAAAACATTAGCGTCGCTCAAAAAAAAGAAAACGGTCGAACAGCTTCTCCAAAAATGGAACCTTTGAGTTAGGCAGACGGTCTGATTTTGCACCGGTCGTGCTCCGCATATTCTGCTTGCACTTTGGCGAGAATTTTGGGGTCGATGGGACAGGGGGCAATTTCCCAGATTTTCTCAGCATAGTTGCGGATCGATTCATCGGTGGAAAAGGGGCCCATCCCAGCGATGTTATGGAGGGCGGTTTCTGCCCATAGATTTGGCTGCAGGTAGAGGGCGTCCACCTTTTTTTGCGTTTCATAGTAGGGCCGAAGGTCTTTGAGGACGCGGAAGGTGTCGTGTTCGGTCAGGTGGTAGTAGATTTGCTTAAACGCTTCTTGTTCTTCGGGGCTTTCTGCAAACTTGTCGTCTTTGAGCGTATTGAGAGCCCTCTGGATCGCTTAA
>CAZIML010000168.1:0-4226 GCA_964540255.1 uncultured bacterium | reverse complement strand
AAAATCATATTTTTCATCAAATTCTACATACCGGGCATCATATAATAATCCTTGGCTTTTCTTGATTTGTTCATCCAAAATCTCAAGAATAAATTCTCCAAGCACTATATGCTGAGCAAATAATTCGCTTGCTTTTGACAAGTCGTATGTCTTTTTTCTATAAACTATTTCATGACAGAGGGATCTGTAAACATCAGCAAATCCAAAGTAATCAATTTCTCTTGCAAATGCACGAGATTGATTCAGTTGGTTTTCTAGTAAATAATCGCAATGAATCAATTGCTCTTCATTATTTTGGTAAATCCCTCGCAACTGAGACATTGTCCAAGGAGCATAACCTACTGAAATTTTATCTCCTTTGTTCCATTTTCCTGGTTCAAAAAAATAACTATTATCAGGTTGTATCAGTTCAATACCTTGAATCCATTCACTCCAAGTCTGAATCTTTTTTTCCAACCAATTCAATTCCCATATATCAAGGCAATCGGTCACAAGAATTGATTTTCGATCAAGTTGGAAAATCTTCCAGATGATTTGTTGATTTTTTGAACTTGGCTCTGTGGCCAAAGATTTCTCTGGAGAAAGCATCAGGATAAAAACAATGCCGAAAATGTATTTGAAGACTCGCTGCATAAACGCCTTTTTGGAATTCACCATTTTGATTATGCCCACCGACTGCTAAATGCAATTTTCTGTTGGGCATCCATGTACATTAAACAAAAATAATGCCCTATATAAAGAGACCAAAGACTGAGAATCACAGGAAATACAACAAAAATCTCTGATGCAATCATCGATATGGACAGCGATTGTCAATAAACTACTAATTACTCCACAACCAGAATGAAGAGTAAGCTGTTTAGCAATAGTGTTTGGATTGGTGACACTAGATAATCCTTGCTGCATGCGGCTGGTATCTTCCCTCATATTCACGAGAACCCGATTGTAAGATGAGAGGCTTGTTATTTGGCCGATTACAGGTAGATAATTGACGAATAGCCAAGGTAAAGATGCAATTGAGCTACAGATTCCAGACATATTGCTATCTCCTCAATTTCAGAGTGTTTAGAATTCTTGGTTTCTTCCAAGCAAAAGGACTCACCAATGAGTCTCCTCTTTATACTCTACTTCTTTATAGAGGATACCGCCCAAATCAGTGATGAGATTGGCCATAGCATTCTTTCCCATTGTTTTAGCAAAATTCAGGGCCGTCGATCCTTTAGGGAAGGAAACATAGGTTTTGAATATGCTAAAGCCATTTTTAGGCACTTCAACATCAATAGGACTGGTCGTCCTAGCATTTATATCCGCCCCTCTTTCTACGAAGAACTGAACCATAGCACTTTGTCCTCCAATCGCAGCGCAAATAAGAGGGGTCGCCCCATTCGCATCATAGGTGTTGATGTTAGCGCCTGTTTCTTCAATTAACATTTTTGCCATAACAAGGTTACCTTCCCATGCCAGCACACTCAATGGCCGAAGCCCTTTCCAGGTCATGTTCGTATTCGCTCTACGACTCACCAATAAACGGTAAGCTTTCACATTGTTATTGCGCAGGGAAAGAAGATAAGCTGTATTTTCATCTTTTGCCCGAGCATCAATAAAAGCGCCTGCATCCAAAAGCATTTCGATAAGTTCTAGGCATCTTGTGTGCTGACAAGCGGCCATAAGAGGAGTATAACCATCTTTCCCAGCACCATTCACATCGGCTCCAGAATCGAGCAATAAACGAACAGTTTCGCTCAACTGCTGAAAAGATACTCGTGTTCCTGCCTCAATGAACTTTACTAGAGGGGAGTAGCCCTTTTCAGAAGCTCCTTCTATACAAGCTCCTTTTTCAATCAGATACTTAATGATAGAAATTTTGGCTTTGCATGCTGCTTCAATAAGAGGAGATTTGGGATCATAATCTTCAGATAGTTCATCTATGCCAACCGCGAACGACTCAATCAAAGACTGTACTTTAACTAAGTCGCCTGCCTCAATAGATCGACTCAAGATTTTTCTCGGCGTATCTTCAGCAGCATGAAGGCACGCACTAAAAACAAAAAAACAGATAGACAGCCAGTTACAAATCCTCTTCAGAAACATCGAACACCCCGCTTAATGAAATCAGAGAGCCTACAAGAACTCTTTTGATCCCGTCAAGTGTAATTTTTTGGCAGAGTCTTGCTGCAGATCGATTCGAGAGTTCAGCCTTGAAAAACCGAGATTGCTCTTCGAACCAGCTGTTCAAAAAAGGGAGATCGATTGTATATTGTGATCCCCAAGGAGTTGAAGCAATCGACCTATTTCCACTATGTTTTGTACAGAAATCACCCGAAGACTCTGAACTCTGATCCTTATTAATATGAAGCGAGCGGCTGTTACATCCGGTCGACGGTTTGAAGGCCGAGAATCTCAAGACCTTGTTTGAGAACCCGAGCGGTCAGCTCGCAAAGAACAAGGCGGCTTCCCTCTTCGGGAGTTCCCTCGACTCGGCAATCGCGGAAGAAGGCATTGAACTTTTCGGCCAATTCATAGAGGTAATCGGTGAGCCGATTCGGGAGAAGCTCGCGCGACATGATTTCAATCACCTCTCCAAACCTACGCAAATGAAGTCCCAGCGAAATTTCGGTGGGATGAGAGAGGGAAATGTGGTTTTCAGCAAGAACCCGTTTCATGTCTGCATGAGTTTTCCGTTTGATCCCGTTGATTCGCACATATGCGTAGAGAAGAAAAACGGCGGTGTTTCCTTCGAAGCGGAGCATTTTTTCATAACTGAAGGTGTAGTCTTTTGTTCGAAGAGAACTTAAGTCAGCATACTTCACAGCGCCGATCCCGAGAATCCGAGCGATTCGATCCATTTCAGCTTTCGGAGCATCGGGGAGGTGTTCGGCCAAAATCTCACCCGCTTTATCGACCGCCTCGGTCAAAAGATCGATCAACTTCTCTGTTTCGCCTGAGCGAGTTTTGAATTTCTTCCCATCGGCTCCGAGAACTAGGCCAAAACCGACATGGTCAACTTCCACTTTGGAAGGATCGAGCCAGCCAATCTTTTCAGCGGCGGCGATCACCATTTGGAAATGGAGCGATTGACCTGCATCGACCACCATGATGATCCGGTCGGCTTTCTCCTCATAAATCCGGTGGCGGAGCGCTGCAAGATCAGTCGTATCGTAATTGTATCCCCCATCCGATTTTTGAATCATGAGAGGAAGGGGTTCCCCTTCCCGATTCTGAAAGCCATCAAGATAGACGCACTTGGCTCCATTGGAAAGGGTGATCAATCCCTTCCGATCAAACTCATCGACCACATCTTTCAGGTGGGGATTGTAAAATGATTCTCCCCGCTCGACCAATCGGACATCCATCAAATCGTAAATTTCTTGAAATCCTTTTCGAGAGACGTCGCAGATCAACTTCCAAGCGTGCATCGCCTCTTTTTGTCCCGACTGAAGAGAGACGACTTCTCTCTGGGCGCGCGCCTTGAAATCAGGATCCTCATCAAACCGCTTCTTCGCCGCCTTGTACCACTTCATGAGCGACTCTAAATCAGTTGGTTCATCCCCTTTCAAGACAGAAGGACATGCGTCCTTCATATAGGTAATGAGCATCCCAAACTGGGTTCCCCAATCGCCCAAGTGATTGAGTCTCAAAACGTCTTGTCTCAAAAACTCAAAAAGGCGAGCCAAGCAATCGCCGATGATGGTCGAGCGAATGTGCCCAACGTGCAACTCTTTAGCGATGTTGGGGGAGGAAAACTCGACGATGATTTTTTCTTTCTTGAGGGGGGAAACGGCTCCCAAAAGGGGATCGTTCAACTGCTTTTGCAACTGCGCAGAGAGAAAAGCGGGGGCTAAGGTAAAGTTGATAAAGCCAGGTCCCGCAATTTCAATCTTTGAACACATCGGATCATTAAATTGATCAATGATCTTTTGCGCAATCACTCGGGGATTTTGCTTCAGCAGTTTCGATAAACGGAGAGGATTGTTGCACTGATAATGGCCAAATTGCTCTTGGAGGCAAGGGGCCACTTCAGCGTGCAATTCTTCGTTCGAGAGTTCCGATCCAAAGGCACGGCGGATCGAGTCCGCCACTTTCTGCCGAAAGGTTTGTAAAAGAGTCTCCATTAACTTTCTGCGCTATGGTGGAATGTGGGCGGAATCACTCTCTTGCCGATTGCGTACTTGATCCGGTAGTCAGCCAAAGAGAGAGCTGCCGCATGGGTCGACTCCTTGTTTTTT
>CAZIML010000167.1:0-4293 GCA_964540255.1 uncultured bacterium | reverse complement strand
TGATTTCTCGATTCGGTCTCTCGCTTATCAACGGTATAAGAACCGGATGAAGCCAAAGGAGGGTGATTCATCTGACGCAGAAGAAGAAAACTAATAGAGGGAATTGGAAAATTCCATTCGGGCGCAAATCCACGCTCGCTGTGCCGATTCGATTTTTTTCCCTTCTTGAGATTATGGTTGCTCTTGTTTTGATTGCGATTGCCAGCGGAGTGATTGGACTCAAGATGCACAAGGCTGTCGCTAAGAAACATTTTCAAACTCAGATCGACCGACTGAAGGAGAGGATTGTCGTCGCTCAACAAATGGCCGTCGCCATGGAGGCCGATTGGAAATCGGTGTGGAGAAAAGAGGGAAAAGAATGGGTCGTTGAGACTTTGTGCGACGAAGAGAGTTCAAAAAAACTCTCCCCTCTCCGCCTGACAGCAATCGAGATTCAGCTCAATGGGAAGAAAGTGGAAAACTTAGTCTTCGATTTTTCATCAACTGGTAAAGTGTCCCCTCTCGGCACGCTCCTTTTCATTCAGAAAGAGGAGAAGAGGAAATGGGATTTACAGACTCTATTTTCCCGGAGCGAGGGAGAAAAACTCCCTCCTTGAGAAAATAATCTTTTTGCTCTATTCTTCCTAGTTTTAAAAATTAGGCATTTTTTATGAAAAAATTTTTTATCTGTTTGCTCCTTTCTCTGGCCGGATTCAGTCCACTCCTCGCGAAAGAACAGGATGCTGCCTCCTATTTAATGACTCTAAAGCCAAGACAACCCAATTGGCGGTTCGATGTCCTTAAAACCTTTCCTCAAGGAAATCCTCAATTCATCCTTTTTTATGAGCCGACGCGGGATGGTAAAGAGGAGATCGTCAAACAGGTGATCTTCCATGAGAATGGGAGGATCTTGAGTGAAATGGATGTGATTTCAATCGATCCTGAATCTGCAGTTTCAAAAGAATGGAATTCTTCGATTGTACCCCATGGAACGAAGATCGATTTTTCCCCTGAAGGGCAGATCGTCAAAGTGGCCCGCTACAAAGAGGGGGTTTTGGATGGAGCATGCAAAACATTCCACAAGGGGGGAGCCATCGAAAGAGAGGCTACCTACGCAAACGGAAGACTGGTGGGTGAAAGCAAGGTCTATTATGAAGATGGGAAGGTGAAAGAAGAGGCCTTCTATGTGGACGGAAATCTTGAGGGAGATGTCGTTCAGTTCCATCCGACCGGAACTAAGGCGGCTCTGATTCCCCACAAAGGGGGAAAAGTTCATGGATTGGCCCTCACATGGTTTCCGAGCGGAGCGCTCCAGATGCAGCGGCAATTTAAGGAGGGAGCACTTCATGGAGATGGTGAAAATCCCGCTTTGATTGCCTTTGATGAAGAGAGAAACATCGTTGAGGCGATCGATTTTCGGAGCGGCGAGCCCTTTGGACTCCATATCCGATATCATAAGAATGGATTCGAAGCCTACAAGCTCAATTATAAAAATGGGAAGAAAGAAGGAAAAGAGCAGTTCTTTGACGAGGAGGGAACTCTTGTTGGGGAAGGGCATTTTGCACAGGGAGTTCCGACGGGGGTTCATTGGCGGAGCCATCCGAATGGAAATTTAGCCTATCAAGCTCACTTTGATGAGAGCGGCGCTCTGTTAGAGCCGATTGTTGAATACTCGGATACAGGGATCAAGATCCGGGAATTGAGCTATAACGGAGAGAAGCTCGATGGCCCCTATTTCGAATGGTATGAAGATGGAACCCCGAAAGTGGAATATTTTTATTCGAATGGGAATTTTGAGGGAGAACAAAAAGAGTACTATCCCTCGGGACAATTGAAGGCTTGCTCCCACTACAAAGATCGGGAACGGGATGGAATGCATGAAGAGTGGCATGAAAATGGGATTCTCGCTCGCAAAATCCATTTTTCCCAAGGCCTGAAAGATGGGCAGATGGGCGAGTGGTATCCGAATGGAAACAGCAAAATCGATGCCTATTTTGTCACCGATCACGCCGATGGAGTGCAAAGCGAGTGGTATGAGAATGGGCAGCTCAAAGCGAGGGCTGAATTTGCCTTTGGAATCAAGCAAGGGTGGCACCGAGAGTGGAGCGATGCAGGGGCGATCCTGTTCGAGGCATTCTTTGACCAAGACCGGATGCAGGGAACTGTTTTCTCATGGTGGGACAAAGATCAAATCAAAACCCGCTTCCAATTCGAAAAAGGGAAAAAAGAGGGGATCCATAAATGGTTTTATAAAAATGGACAACCCGAGAGAGTCTCTACTTTCAAAAACGACTTAGCCGAAGGAGAAATGCTCGCTTGGTATCCCGATGGATCGATTCAATCGGTCCAGACTTTCAAAGAGGGAAAGCCAGTTGGAGAGCATCGGACCTACTATCAAAAGTCGACCCCATCGCAAAAGGATGAGGAGCGGCTCGCTCACCTCTTCCATTATGATGATGAGGGAAAGCTTCATGGCGAGGAAAAGGCGTTCTATCCGAATGGAAAAGTGCAGGCTCTTCTTTCCTACCATCATGGGTTGGTCGATGGGGTCAAACAAATGTTCAACGAAACGGGAGATCTCGTCGAAGAAGCTCACTATGCGATGGGAAAGTTGGAAGGGAGATTTTTCCAAAAAACCCCAGAAATGAGAGAGGTAATCACTTATTACCACAACAACTTGAAGCATGGACCTCATACGATTTTTTATCCCCCGAACGGAAAAGGAGAAAAAGTCAAAGCTGTTGAGACCGCGTTTGAGAATGATTTGATTCAAGGACTCGTCGTTGAATTTTCTGAAACGGGCGCTAAAATGGGAGAAACTCCCTACATCGATGGAAAGAAAGAAGGACGGGCCAAGGTTTATACTCCCGACGGAAAGCTTTCTGCGACGATTGATTTTGCAGACGATCAGAAAAATGGGTGGATCACACACTATTTTCCCAACGGAATGAAATATCGGGAAATTCCCTATGTCAACGGAAAAAAAGAGGGAGAAGAAAAGAGCTACCATCAAAATGGAACGATCGCTTCTATTTTCAACTACAGCAATGATCAGCTCAATGGGTTTGCTCAGAGCTGGAATGAGTCTGGAGTCCTCGTTTTTGAAGCTGAATATCAAAATGATCTTCGGCACGGCAAATTCAATAAATACTACGATGGAAGCCTCTACCTTTCTCAAAATTTTCTCTTCGATAAACTCGATGGAGAAAAAAGAAAGTTCGAAAAAGATGGCTCTTCCACTGTTTCTTTCTACGAAGCAGGCGAACTCGTAAAATCTGTTCGTTAGATTTTTTTCATATATAAGGGGCTGAATTTCAGCCCCTTTTGTCTAGTGTTCAAAAAAAACTTTTCTTTTTTGGGAAAAGGGGTAAATTGGGACTTGCGATAAAAATCGCGTGTCCAACCAGGAGAACAAAAATGAACATGAAGCAACCACAAAAACCACAACCAGCACCCGCTAACAAAGCGCCAGAAAAGCCACAGCAAAAACCACAACCAGCAGCTCCCCAAAAACCAAAAGGGAAGTAAGGTTTTCACTTTTCAACTCTTGGGCGCTTCGAAAGAGGCGCCTAAGTCATTAGTCTTTAGTTTTGCAGGAATGGGAGTCGTGGCAGGGGCATGTTTGATCGCACCGCTTTGATTCTGTCGGTTGTTTGCAGCAAGGGCGAGTGCAGCTGTGAGTCGGTGTTTGCGAACAGGCTGCAAGAAGAATGAGAATCAGTATTTTTTTCATAAAGTTTCCTTCATTTTTTTTCGGATCAACGGCTCGATTTCGGGGGGGACAAACTCGCTGAGAGGTCCTCCAAAATAAGCAATTTCTCGAATGAGTGTTGAACTAATCTGCATATGCTTAGTATCCGCCGCCAAAAAAAGAGTCTCCATCCCGCTCAAACGGCGATTCGCAAGGGCCATCTGAAATTCATACTCAAAATCAGAAAAAGCGCGAAGACCTCGGATGAGGAAGGTCGCTTTCTTCTGTTGCGCTAAGTCGACGATCAATCCGTGAAACGAGACGATCTCTACATTCGGCGCGATCATTTTCATCATTTGGATCCGCTCTTCAAGAGAGAAGAGGTGCTTTTTCTCTGGCTTATGGGCGATTGCAACGATCAGGTGGTCGCAAAGAGGGGTTGATCTTTGAATGATATCAAGGTGCCCTTTAGAGGGAGGGTCAAAGGTGCCTGCAAAAATAGCGATCCTGTTCATAAGATTTAGTTTAGGATCGATGGATGAAAGAGTCAACCGGAATAGAAAATCGATAGGAGCGCAATCCCGAATCGACGGGTCTCTTTGTATCGGAGCGAGGGGGCTGAT
>CAZIML010000166.1:0-4324 GCA_964540255.1 uncultured bacterium | reverse complement strand
CATGGCGATCCTTGCTCATTTTTCTTTGCAAGCAATTGATCATGCAATCGCCCTGCCCAGGTATCAAACAGAACTTGAAAACCTAAATGAAACCGTTGTAATCTACAATTTATTACCCAGGTTCAGAAAAAATGAGGTTGAAATGAAAAAAAATATCGGGAAAAAAGGGCGTCTTCTTCGTCTGTCGATCGCTCTTGTGTTATTTGCGTATGCATTTTGGAGTGCTAGTTGGATTGCGCTGATTGTCGGGATCTTTGTCTTTTTTGAGGCTTTTTTCAGTTGGTGTCTCTTCAATCAGATCATGGGAAAAAACTCGTGCGATTGGTGAACGAGTTCATCGAAAGCGCAATTTCCTTCATTGATATCGAAACAACCTGACTTCAATTTCAGGTTGCATTTTTTTCGGTGTTGGCGTAAATTTCCCCCCTCTTAAACCAGAATGGAAATGGAATATGTCCGTGCAAAAAGTCAATGACCTGTTTGAGACCCATTTAAAACAGTTTCTCCCTCCTTTTGAAGAGGAAGGGGCGTCGGGCGCTTCTGCAGGAAACTCATGAGCTCCGCTGTATATACTCAGAGAGAAGTCTACGATCAAGCGGTTGCAGTTGCATTTGCGACCGGACGGGGGGCGATAAAAGGGGTCTTTTTTGCCTCTGTCATTGCCTCCCTCGGTCTTCTCTACGCATATTGGAAAGCGGACTTTTGTGTGAGTGAGCGATCCGTCTCGACATTGGGGGGCATTTTGGGAGCAGTCGTCGTCTTGCCTTCAGCAGGGGCCTTGATTGGGGGCGCATCCGCCGCCGTTTCATCCACAACCCGAATCTTGAAAAAGAGCACCTAGGTTCATTTTATTAACCCGAGGGGCAAATATCAACCTGTTTTAAAAGATCTAGTTTTAACAAAATAGGCGATCAGCCAAAATATTTTCTTTTCTGTACGAGGAGAAGATGCCATGAGGTATGAGGTAGTCTTATTGATCTTTGTTCTTACCTTTCCTAACCTGGGTTCCGGAGGCAGTTTTGATGAGGATGATTTTGGGAGCGATCAGTTTGGTCAGTACATGGAGAAGACAACCCAAGTCAGTTATGGTTCGATAACGATTGATTGCCATTACGGATGTGGAGATCCTGGTTTCGATTCTGCTTACAACCGGATTTCGTCGATTCTAAATAAAACGATTCACTCTGTATTCCGATTAGAGTCTCCCCTCTTTTTATGCTGGGCTCCTTTTGAGCAGTCCAGACCCTACCCATTTTCCCCTTGGATTCGCGACTGGACTGATTATAGTGTGTATGATTGGCGAAAAGCTCGTGGATTTTACTTGGCAGGCAACCCAAGAAAGACCTATTCAATCGCCAGTTATCCACAATTTCTTGAGCTTGCTGCTGCATTAAGAGACGACGTTCGCTTTTATTCTTTAGACGTAAATGTTCAAGAGTTGAATTTTTATCGCTCTACACTCAAAAAACTACGAGTCATCGAAAGAGAAGGGGAATATGGCCATATTGCTTTCACTGAAGATGGTCAATTAGAACTTTACGATTGGGGCACATGGACTGGAAATACCCAAAATATTGATGATCTGATTCGTCAATCGAAGAGCCGAATCAAGGAGTTAAATGAGTTGCTGGCTGATTACTATCCATCAAAATATGAAACAAAGAAAGAGATTGTAGAGCTGGCAATTCAGAAAATAGATATTGAATTTCGAGAGATTTTTGCTTGGTGTCTTGAGCATCATCAGCCGGAGGGGATCGCTTTTAAAGAGGCTCTTGAGGGATTGATGGGGGGTGATTATTACGATGCTCTCGATCAGGTTCGGTGGATGATTCAGACTGCTGAAAAACACAACGTTCATGACGAGCTTCTTTCAAAGCTTTACCTCTTGAAAGGAAGATTGCAATCCGAATACGGGCTTTATGCCGAAGCGGTCATAGGATTAACCGAAGCAATTCAAAAAAATCGGGGTTTAAAAGAGGCCTATTTTGAGCGAGCTGCCGCCTATTTTGAGCTCGGCCAATTTGACAAGTCAATAGAAGACTACCTGAGCTCAAATATTCGCCCTTCCTATTTTGAGAGTCCGACTCAGCTTGGGCTCGGTGTTGCAGCCGGTGTTTTGGTAGGAGTGAAGGATTCTGCCTTGGAATTCATCCCCACAATGATAGGGACGGCCAAGGGATTAGGGGCGGGTGTATGGGCGTTAACAAAAAATCCTGCGGCTGCGTCTCGTGAATTTGTGAATGCAGCCACCCAATGTATTGAGTACATTAGATCCAATTCTCCCGCTGAAATTGTACAGGAGATGGTTCCTGAGCTCAAAGAGTTAGTTCAGAACTACAATAGTCTGGATGATTTCCAAAGAGGATTGTTAATTGGCCATGTAATCGGCAAGTATGGAATGGATATTTTCCTGGCTAAACAAAGTGTAACCTTCATTAAGTCATATCAAGATTTAAAACGGGCCAATAGAGCAATGACTCTCGATGCGTTGGCAGTTTCTGGGAAAACTGAAGTGATCTTGGCTGAAACCGATCAAAGGTGGACGAATCTTCATATCGAGGCCCTTCGCAAAGGTGAGGTGAAGGTTGTTGAGGCAAAGCAAGGCAAGCATATATTAGGGCATATGAATTACGAGCAACTGATTAGTCAAGGCAAGAATCCAAGCATTTTAGTGCACCCTAATCCCGATCAATTGATCCAGAAATTTGCTGGGACAGGAGCTAAAGATATAGGAGATATTCCTGGCATGGCAGGATATATGGAAATCGTCGATTTCAAAGAATTCATCGGTTATTCTGTCCAAGAGGCGACTGGGGTGAAGACTCCAACGACGCTCGGTAAAATCCACTATGCTAAAAATGGTGTGCATATTGTTCCTTATGTAAAGAGAGTGATTGAATAATAAGAGCTCGTAAATTTTAGGTGAATCTTGTATGGTCCCTCCCATTTATAATGTCCTAATTACTCTTCAATGTGCCTTAGTGAATTGTGTACCTCCAACTCTGCGCGCAATCACTGTGGATATAGATGAAACAAAGCATAATCTGATCCCTATCTTTTATTTCGACGAGGAAATCACTGGCGAACTTCTCGACATGGTTACAACTCTTCTAACGGAAGTGGACACTTATACGATTCAGCATTACTTTATTTCCCTTGATGTAGTAGAGCTTGGTTTTAAGAAGACAATACCAATTCGTGGAAGGCTGGCTTTTTTGCGGTATGAGCCAATCCTTCCCCTAATTACGCGAGAGAATCGCTCCTTTCTTCTTCAAGACAGTTTTCCAGCCCATGCTATCTATCGCCTGGATATGCAGGAGGCTCTTTTAGGAAAGGTCACTCCGGCTTTACGGAATGTCTCAGTAGCGGCTGATCCCGAGCAGAAAAAATTGATTGCCCACTTCATTTATGATGGAGAAATTTCTGAACTGGATCGAAAGCTAGCGACTGCAGCCATCGAAGATTCAAGGATCTCTTTTCCCGACTATGAAATGGACTCTCTGATTGAAAGAGTCGATTGCCCAAATCAAATGTCCCGGAGAGGAAACTGGCTTGCCTATTTGAGACAGGAGTGGGTCTACAAGGACAATGCTATTGTCTATCTAGATAGGCCAAAAAAATCTCCCTATTTTCCCTCCTGATCGTTACCTTTGCTGGGGGGCGGCGTGGGCGTGGGTGACGGTGGCGGTGGTTGTTGAGGAGGTCCCTTGGGTGGTGGCGGCGACAACTGATGAGACGGCTCCGCCGAGCATCACGAGGGCTCCAAGGCCGGGGCCCCAGGCAAATGATTGAGAGGCAACGGTTCCGCTGACAGAGGCTGCCGCGGCCATCGAGGCTCCCGAGGGAGGAGCGAAGAGGGAGAGGGAGAGGGCGTCAGGCCTTGTGGGGAGGGGGACCGGAGCGCTTTCCATAGAGGAGACTTTGGCAAAATGACTCGGCATCTTTCCTCCGATTGAGAGAGAGCCCCCATTGTTGTTGACAACCACTTCTCCAGAGGAACTCCCCACATAAAGATCGCCTCCCACCAGATTGGCTTCAAAATGGGTTCCCCGAACTCCAATCGTCGCATTCGATGTCGTCATCTGGAAGTTTTCTGGATTTTTCTTCGCGATCAAACCAGTGAGGATCCGGGCGCCACCTTGGATCAATCGGCTCAAAAATCGGTTCGCCTTCACTCCATACGAGTCGACCGAGTAGCGGGATCCCGGAATGAGAATGAGCTGGGTGCCATCGGTAAATCGAATCTCTCCTTTGGAAAGCTCTTCTGTCACTAGAGTATCGCCGAGCAATATGTCCGAGTGTTTGGCGAGAGTTCTCTCGGTAG
>CAZIML010000165.1:0-4325 GCA_964540255.1 uncultured bacterium | reverse complement strand
GCCAGCCAAAATAGCGGGTTCCATCGTAGGCAACGATTCCTTTGTACATAGAGATTATGTTCCCTGGCGGACGATGAAGGCGCTGATGCCGCTCAAAAACATTTGGACTGAGATGAGAATTAAAATGAGTCCCATGAGTCTTTCAAGAGCCAAAATCCCCTTCCAGCCCAAAATCTGCTTCAAGTAGGAGGATGAGAGGAGGATGAGAAGAGAGGCGCTCCAAGCGATCAGAATCGCCCCGACCATCACCCAAATTCCGGGGGCCTCTTTGGCATAAATCATCACAGCGGCAAGGACGGCGGGTCCTGCGATCAGGGGGACTGCCAATGGGACGATGAGCGGTTCTGTTTCGTGCGGGATGTCGTCATTGGGATCGTTCCCGTGGGGGAAAATCATCCGGATGCAGAAGAGGAAGAGGATGATCCCGCCCGCGATTTGGATCGTATCATTTTGGATATGAAGAAATTTCATCAACCCATCTCCGATGAAAGTGAAGGTGATGATGATGAAGAGAGCGATCAAAAGCTCCCGAACAATGATGATTCTTTGCCGGTGGGGTTCGATCCCCTTTAAAAAGCTGATATAGAGGGGAATATTTCCCAAAGAGTCCATGAGGAGGAAGAGGGAGAAGGCGATCGACAGCATGCTCATACTCCTTATAGTATCCCGTTTGGATGATTTCGTAAATCATTGACTGATTCAATCCCTTTTGGCTAGAATATTTCCCTTATGAAAAAAATGATTCAATTAATACTTCTCTTAGGAAATAGTATGGCAGCGGTAGCTTCAAGCGGAGTTTGTGATTTAAGTCCCATTTACTCCGACTCATTCAATTACTCTTTACCCAAAAAGATCCTGGAAAGTTTTTTCTCTGGAGTTGCATTCGACAACAAAACTCCTTATTCACCTGAAGAGCGAACAAGATTGGAAGCCGATATCGACCGCATCTATCGGAATATTTTAGCTCAACATCCACCCAGCTCGCAGGTGGCCCTCATTACTGCTGGGGCTCCCGGCGCTGGCAAAACGACGAAATTAGAGCAAACGCTCGCCGATGAACAACGGGAAGGGCGCTCTTATGGGTACACCGATCCTGATGCAGTTTGTTTGAAGCAATTTGCTACCACCTTTCAGGTAGACATCGCATCTGATGGAAGCCCAGAGGCTAGGAAGGCTGCCTATGATAAATGGCGTCCTGGGTCCAATGCGGGGGCTCAAGTCATCTTAGCGAATCTGATCCGAGAGAAAGTGGCTTTTGCATTGGGGACCACTGCGACAAGTCCGGCTACCCATTTTTTCTTTGATTTCTTGAAAAAACGGGGGTATTCGATTACGCTCATTCATGTTTCGGCTCCGGATGATGTTCGGTGGCAGTCGATTCAAGAAAGAGATAAAACCTTCATTCAAACCACTGAGGAAGACACTTGCGAAAAAGGGCTCCTTCTTCCTCAAAGGATCAATGATACCTTTCTTAAATATGCCGATCGGATTGAGTTTCATTATCGCGGCGGGGTCAAAGAAGACGCTCAATTAGGGGCGATTTGGACCCGCAATCCCGCTGGCGCTCAAATATTGGGCTCTCTGAAAGTGGTCGATCCGGAGCGGTATGAGAAGATCAGAGCGATCCACAATGCGGGAGTAGCTTTGTTGCAAAAGCCCGAACTTTCTTGGGAAGAGACCGTCGAGAAACAATCTCTCCGAGTTGAGTAGGAAATAAAACGTTGCCTCGCTTTCTTACAGTAACGATTTCTCTTGCTGCGGGTTGAAAAAAAGAGAATATTTCAATTGTGACCCGCTTAGCAGATTGCGATGCATCCTCTATTGGAGAAAATGTTTTGTCGTTGCGGTTTTCTAATTCGAATTTCTACCTTGCAACCGAGAATAGCTAAATAATGAAGAAGAGTATCGGTGCTAAATTCTGATAAATGCCCGTTTACCAACATGGAGACTTTTGACTGTTTAATTCCAAGTTTTTTTGCTACTTCATGCTGAGTTAGCCCGCTTTTTTCTATAAGATTGCCGACTTCGTCTAGAAGTTCAGATCTTGCAACAAGCTCTCCAGCATCTTGTCGTCCAATAGCAGCAAAAACATCCATTTGGTCGACTTCGTATTCAGTTTCTTTTCTTTTATTCATTTTTCCCTTTTGTTGCTTTCCAGTCTTTGTACATCACTTCGGCTAATTTTAGTCTGGAATTGATGAGGTCAATGTCCTGTTTCGGCGTCTCGATTCCTTTCTTGCTCTTTTTTTGAAAGGCATGCAGCACCACCACTATCTCAGCGTACCTGACTGTATAAACCATTCTGAATGTTCCATCAGTATGATCTCTCCGTAACTCCATGATCTGGGCCCCTCCAAATCCGCTTAATACTTTCGCATTCTTTGGCGTTTTCCCTTTCTGCACATGGAAAAGCCAATGTCCAAAATCCCCAATCACATCCTCGGGCATTTCTGTAAAGTCCCGTTTCGATGAGGCAACCCAAAACAGAGGACGCAAGTCTGAAACTTCCATAATCTGTTTCTCTTAATTATATCAATACTGTGATAATTCTTCCATCGATTTTTAACGGTCTGTTAGTGAGTGTGTTGCATTTTAGTGTTGTACGTATCGCGATTCTTCATCGCTGTCTCGGTATAAGCCAAAAATTTTATGACAAATAAAAATTTCAGTCACGCCAAATAACTCGGGTTTCAATTAGGTTGTCTGACTTGTTTGGCGCCGGGTGCATGTTATTTGGAGGCCGTTGAGATTGATTTCCACAATTGGTTCATGAATTTTCTTTGCTCTTGGCTTAAGTTGTGGAGAGTGAGGATGCAGTCGGCATTTTTGTAAAAGGCTGCTTTCGTCCAGTTCGCAGAGCCGGTGACTAGAGTCGCCTCGTCAATGTAGATGAATTTGTGATGGAGGAGCTGCACCCCTTGGCTCAATTGAAGGGAAATTCCCTCTCGTTTCAACCTCTCAACCGCTTTTGCGCTCGCCCCCATTCCCGAGTGCATATCAACTACGATCTTCACATCGACTCCCCGTTTATGAGCGTCGATCACTTCATCGACTAAATTCGGGTGGGTAAATGTAAATAGGGCGATCCGAATCGATTGTTTCGCTTCTCGGATCTCTCTTTTCAGCTCGGTCAAAGCGTGCCCGCGCGGATCGGGGAGGAGCCACAGCTCCATTTCCTGTCCCCCGACTCTTGTTTTAAGATAGCCATGGGAAAATGGCTCATGCTGCTGAAGAAATTTGGCGACCTGCTTACTTCTCATGCCGATCACGAGATTGTCGTGCATTCGGAGCGAGGCGGAGGTCATATTGGCTGAGCCGATAAACACCAGTTCATTGTCGAGGACGATGATTTTTTGATGCATCAGCCCCGCTTCTTTGATCGGGTGGATTTCTCCCCCCTGAAGGTACTTGTAGACTTTTGCAGAACCCCCTGTGTCGTAGTAAACGCGAGTCGGCACCTCTTGCTCAATTTTTTTGTAGAGGGCGGTGAGGATGGCTCGGTCGCTCAGGCCAAACATGACGAGATGGATCGATTGGGTGGCTCCCTTGATTGCGGCAAGGAGGGTGGAGCGGATGTCTTGGCGGCATTGATTCGAATAGAGGGTGGGGGGAGAATCGGGAGAGGGGAGGTGGGGCGAGAGGGATTTTGAAACGAACCAGATGCAGAAAAGGGCGAATAGGAGAAGGAGCCAGGGAAACCGCTTTTTGGGCGGTTTCCGAATGATTGGGGGGATTGGGGGTCTAGGAGGTGGTTTCCTGACGGTCAAACCCACAATTTTCTACTAGATGTTTACGCCGGCGTTGCGCATTTTTCGAACAGAGGCGCTCACCCCTTTCTTGTCCATCGTCCGGATGGCAGAAGTAGAGAGGCGGAGAGTGACGAAACGCTTTTCTTCAGGGATCCAAACTCGTTTTGTCTTGAGGTTGGGCAAGAAGCGGCGGTTGGTGCAACCGGTGATTTTAAGACCGATCCCTTTCTTTTTCTTGGCGATACCGCGCAATGTATAGCTGCGGCCAGATGCCGACTTTTTTCCAGTGAGTGAACAGATTCTTGACATATGAGTTCCTAAATCTAAATTGATCGCCCATCATACCAATAGGTTCATTTTGGAACAAGCGAAATTCGATTTTTCGAGTGTTGAAAAATTCTTTACTTTAGGGTATGATCGGGTCCTTATGTTAATTCTATTTTTGATGACTCTCCTTTTCCTCGCTTTCCTCCTGAGAGGAATGAAAATTGTCCCTCAGGAAGAGGTGTGGATCGTTCAACGGCTGGGCCGCTTTTTAAGGCAATTGGAGCCGGGACTCAATTGGATCGTCCCCTT
>CAZIML010000164.1:0-4325 GCA_964540255.1 uncultured bacterium | reverse complement strand
CTTGAACCCGTGCGGTTCCGAATACAAATGTGTGTCTTGTTGCTCGAGGGAGCAATACATTATCTACAAACTCATGCGGCGTTCCATTAATCGTCATTAAACTCCTCCTCTTGCGCGGGAACGCGTGCTCCGCCGCCTCGTGGATTTTAAAAGGAATATTTGGAAAACGGCATAGAAAAAATTGAGCGATAAAAATGAGAAAACCCCGGGGGTGCCGGGGTTGCTTCGTCTTAGGATGTGTGGGAGATAAATTCGCAGACGAGGGGGATATTGATCGGGAGAGGGAATGGTACCTGGTCCAGCTGGGGCGAAGCGAGAAGCTTGCCAGAGGCTTTGTCTCCTTCGAGGGAGAAGTACTCAGGAATATCCCGGCCAATGTTCTCTTGGGCTGCCACAATCGGCTTCATCTGGCGCGATGCTGGACGTACTGAGACGACCATCCCGGGCTTCACGATGAAAGAGCGGCGGTCCACTTTCTTCCCATCCACTTGAATGTGGCCGTGGGAAACGAGCTGCTGCGCGCCAAAGATCGAGGCGGCAAACCGAAGGCGATAGACCACGTTGTCCAAACGGCACTCAAGCTGCTCGATGAAGAGCGTCGCTGTGTTCCCTTTTTTCTCGAGAGCCTTTTTATAGGCGTTCACGAGCTGTTTCTGGCTGATCATGCCATAAACGGCTTTGAGCTTCTGCCGCTCGTCAAGCTGCATGCCGAAGTCTGATTTTTTCTTCCGCTTCGCGCCATGCATTCCCGGAGGGTGCTGTTTGTGAAGCATTGGATTGCGCCCTTTGCCAAAAATATTGGCGGCAAATTTACGGGCGATACGGTTTTTAGGTCCTCTATAGCGAGCCATTCAATTCTCCGAAACATGTTCGATTTAAAGGATGAGAGTGTAGCTTAGGGGGGGATTTTTTGCAAGAGGCGGCTTGCAAAATTCCCCGCGCCGGAAAAATCGATGATTTTGAGTCAGTTTGACAGGGCGGCATTAGCCCATTACCCCGATTTTGAGCACATACTCGAAGGGAGTAGGGCTCAAGATCGGGGTGGCAAAATGACTCAAAAGGGCGATTTTGCTGGGTCGGGTAGTTTTGCAAGCCGCCTCGTAAATCCATTTGCCAGGATCTCGCTAAATCCATTATAAATGTTGCCGATATGGAATACAAAGTTTTAGCATACTACTACATCGGACAGATCGAGGACCCTCACGCCGAGGTGCTCCGCCATAAAGAATTTTTTAGCACGCGCGACTTTAAAGGGCGCATTTATATCTCCGAACAAGGGATCAATGGCCAGTCGAGCGGTTGGGGCGCCCATGCAGATGAGTATATGGCATGGATGAGTTCCCGTTTTTCAAATATTCCTTTTAAGATCCACGGGTCGGCGGAGCACGCTTTCCCAAAGATGACGGTGAAATACCGGAAGCAGCTCGTCGCGGTCGATTGCGAGGTCGATTTTTCAAAGATCGGAGAGCATGTGGCGCCCGAGGTTTGGAAAAAAATGTTGGAAGAGAGGGATGAGAATACGGTCGTTCTCGATGTAAGAAATGATTATGAGTGGAAAGTAGGCCACTTCGAGGGGTCTGAGCTTCCGAAATTGGATACTTTCCGTAAGTTCCCCGAATATGCCAAAAAGTTGAAAGAAGAGCGGGATCCGAAAAAAACCTGCGTGATGATGTACTGCACTGGAGGGATCCGCTGCGAATTCTTTTCGGCTTTGATGAAGAGCGAGGGATTCGAAAAGGTGTACCAATTGGACGGCGGCGTCATCAATTATGGCTTGAAGGAGGGGGGCGATCACTGGAAAGGGAAGCTTTTCGTCTTTGATGATCGACTCGTTGTTCCTTTGGATGAAAAGAGCGAGCCGATCAGCTCGTGCACCCATTGCGGCAAGGCCCACGATACCTACTACAACTGCGCCAATATGGATTGCAACGAACTTTTTATCGCTTGCGTCGATTGTTTGAGAGCTCACAAAGGGTGCTGCTCGAGCGAATGTGAGTGCGCGAGCCGGATCCGCCCTTACCAAGAGAATGGGAAACCATTTAGAAAATGGGATCACGAAGAAAAGCAGGCTTGGGCTCTTGGATCTTCTCTACAAAGTTGAAAAAAGGGGGCGCTCGCTTCTCGTGAAGCTCGAAGAGCGGGGGAGCCGGCGCATCCTTTATCTCGATACTCTCAAATCACTCGCCAAAGAAAGCGATCACGAAGCTTTGGCTCTTTTAATCAAAATCCAACTTCAAACAAGCTCGAATCGACAAACAGTTTCGTTCCACAGGATCGAAGTGCCCCCCATTCACGTGGGCGAGGCGCTAAAAGCGATGAGGAAAACGGGGCGGATGGTCGGCGATGTTGAAGATCCGGTCCCAAAACCGCTCCAAGCGCTTCCGAAATTGGCTTTGAAAGATACGAGCGGTTCTTTTGCCAATTTGTGGATTGATTATGGGATCGGCGAGATCGCCTTTGACGATTTTGCTCCCACCATCAAAGGGCATCCTCGATTTAAAAAAGAGGAAGCGCAGTTGGAAAAAGATCTACTCGAGGCGGGCTATCTCCGAAAGCCGGTAGGAGATTCTCAATATTACTGCCCGAGCGAAAAAGTGAGAGAAGCGCTCCAACTTCTTTTAGCTGTCGGTTGGCAGGTGGTCGATCCTTTAGGAAAAAAGGTAGAAAAAGAGATGGAGATTCGGGAAGAGGGGGGGCGGATTGCGATTCGAGGGCAAATCCGAGGGATGCTCGATCCGAAGCTGCAGATGGAGGGAGTTTGGGAGGGAGATACTCTTTATCTGAAACGGAGCCGAGTCGGCTCTGTTTTGCCTCTCCTTTCTGAGTCTCATGTGAAATGGGAAGAGAATTTGCGGGCGATGGCCGAGGGATTGAAGAGCGGGGCTGCGCAAGAAGAGGCCCCTCCCACCGATTCATTCAAGGGGGCCCTTCTCCCCTACCAGCAAAAGGGGGTCGATTGGCTCCAATTTTTATACCGATGGGGTTTTTCAGGGCTCCTGGCCGACGAGATGGGACTGGGAAAAACTGTCCAGGTGCTGGCATTTCTTTCCCGGTTGAGGACAAATTTGCCGATCTTGATCGTCGCCCCGACCTCCCTTCTCTTCAATTGGCGCGCTGAAATCGCCCGCTTCCTCCCAGGAAGGGATCACTTCGTCCTCATTTCCTATACGACCTTAAGGCTGAACGAAGAAGAATATGCGAAGAGGGAGTTTGAGGCGATCATCCTTGATGAATCGAATGCGATCAAGACGGCGACAACGCAGACAGCACGAGCGGCTTATAAGTTGAGGGGGCGGTTTAAAGTTTGCTTGAGCGGCACTCCGATGGAAAACCGCCCCGATGAGATTTGGTCCCAGTTTCACTTTTTGATGCCCGATCTCATCGAGAGGAGCCTGGAGACGTTGAAGGGGCAGATCCGCCCTTTCATCTTGCGGAGGAGAAAAGAGGAGGTGGCTCTTGATTTGCCCGAGAAGATCGAACAGATTGGATGGGTTGAGATGGAGGAGGGGCAAAAAGAGCTCTATGACTCTTGCAAGCGGGGAGTGAAGGTCGATGGGTCGAGCCAAATGGAGATTTTGGAGGCGATTTTGCGACTCAGGCAGATTGCTGCAGACCCAAGGCTTGTCGGGTCTGAAATCGGAGGGGCGAAGATCCAGCAGCTCATCTCCGATGTGAACGAGGGGTTGGAGGAGGGGCGCAAGATCTTGGTTTACAGCCAATTCACTTCGATGCTTCAGCTCATCCGGAAAGAATTTCCGAAAGCGCTTTACCTCGATGGATCGACGAGCGGGGAGAAGCGGGGAGAGCTTGTGGAAAAATTTCAAAATGATCCGAATGAAAAACTTTTCCTCTTAAGCCTTAAGGCGGGAGGAGTTGGATTGAACCTCACTGCGGCGGACACTGTTTTCCTCTTTGATCCGTGGTGGAATGAGGCGGTCGAGCGGCAGGCGATCGATCGGGCGCATCGGATCGGGCAGAAAAAGAGCGTTTTTGCGAAAAGATACATCGCCGTCGGCTCGATCGAAGAGAAGATGCTGCAGCTCAAGAGACAAAAGCAACAAACTGCAGATCAACTCCTCGATTTCGAAGGGTGGAGCCACGACGAACTTCTCTTTCTACTGAGTTGAGTCCCAGTCATTTTCATTTTTCGCTCCCTTCTTTTGGTCGGTGGCGAGCATTTCAAGAGCGGCTGCCTTTAATGTCTTTAAACCGTCTGCAAATCCCAAAGCACGAGCGAGATGCTCGAGGTAGTGGAGTTCTGCGGCCATTTGGTCGTTGATTGTTTCTAGTTTCGCGATTTTCTTGAGGAGATCTTTGTTTTTCAT
>CAZIML010000163.1:0-4379 GCA_964540255.1 uncultured bacterium | reverse complement strand
GGTGAATTTCCCCTCGATTTTGGCTAAAAACTTTTCCAGTTTCTTCAGTTCGCGCCCCGCCATTTCGGCTGCCTCCGCCGCCCCCTTTCCGTGCTGAATAGATCCGAATTGATCCCTCATCGCAGTATGCAAAACGGCCCGGTTTTCACTTTCGAACCCTTCGATCCGATTGATCGCCTCGCCCCTTTCCATCGCCCCCATCTTCTCGATTGCCCCTGCCTCCCCTGCCATATGGAAAAGGGCCTTTAAGACTCGTTCATCGACCCGTTCGGTTCCGAAGAGAAGCTTGAACCCCACTCCTTCAAGGGCCATTTTTTCAATTCGCTGAGGAGTTAGCTCGGAAGGGAGGTCGATCGGATGTTCAGCCAAAGAGGCGAGAGTTTTGAATGAGGGATAGTGAGTGAATTGCATGGATGGCTCCTTTCTCTACAAAATGGCACAAAAAGTTTTGAGATGACAAGTAATAACCGCTTTTGGTAAGCTCAAGCTTCTTAATTTTCGGGGCATAGCGCAGTTTGGCTAGCGCGACTGGTTTGGGACCAGTAGGTCGGGGGTTCAAATCCCTCTGCCCCGATAGGTTCTTTCAGTGAGGCAGCCAACTGCTTGGCTTCCGGACTGGGATTTGAAATGAGGGACGTTAGACCGTCCCGAATCGGTTCCGAGGGACGAGCTGCATCGCAGCTCGCTTCGAGGAAAAATCCCTCTGCCCCGATCACTTTACCACCCGCCGCTTCAAAACCACGCAGTTTTCTCCGCCCTTGAGGAGTCAAAGTCTCTTCAAAGACGATGATTTGATCCAGTCCATTCCACTGTTCAGTCAGAAACGCCTCGTAAACAGGTCGAAACGCATCCAATCGCTCCAGGAGACGATCCATTTTGCCCAAAATCTCACCGCTGCATTTTGCGTCAGTGGGAAAGCAGACCCCTGTCGTTCCATCGAACCGGTCAGAAGTCTCCACAATGAAATGTTCAAACCGCTCTGTAGAGAGGAGATGGAGTCGTTCCGCAAGAGTGCCAGCCCCCTTCTCTTCAATCAGGATTAACGGCATTTCATCGGGAAGGCGGTGGGCGAGCATTTGAAAGTAGGTGATGAACGCCTCGGCGGTAAAGAGCCGTTTCAAATGGGGCTCGGGGGCTTCGGGACGCTCTTTTTTCCATATTTCAAAATTTGCCTCTTGCTGCTCGCTCCATCGAAAGAAGGCGCTGAAATCAAACGATCCTCGGTAAAGAATTCCCTTCGATTCGGGAAACTTTGGCCAAATCTCTTTCGAAAAGTGAGTCAGGGCAGCCGAGAGGGCTTGGAAATGGAGCTCATCTTCAAGAGGGAAGTAGGGCTCACTCAGACCCAGATCAAATTCAAACACCTCGGGAGTTCCCTCGATGCGCCAGTTGAGGTCATCATGGGGCTTTGCTGGTAGTTTCATAAACGCTCGTAAGACAAATAGTTGATGATCCGCCCCTTCGCTTTCCAAAGATTTTTGAAAAACGAGGCCCCATAGTCGGGCCATTCATGGGAGTGAAAAAGAAATTTCCACTCGGGGCATTGGTTGAATTCTCTTTTCATTTCTTCGGCATACCCTTCGTCATCGGTGACGCAGACTGCCTTTCCCCCCTGGACCACCACCGGAAGAAGAGCCTTCAAAAAAGGAGTTTGGATGATCCGGTGCTTCGCGTGGCGCAATTTGGGCCATGGGTCGGGGAAGTTCACATAAATTTGAACCGCCTTAGGGGCATAAAAGCGGGTGAAAATAAGCCCCTCGCCGCAAACGACGATCAGATTGGTGATCCCCTCCCGATGGATTTTCAGCCAAACCTGGCGCGCCCTTTCAAATTTTTTCTCGACCGCGATCCAGTTAAACTGCGGATTCTCTTTTGCCCTTTCCCCGATCCACTGCCCATTTCCGCTGCAATATTCGATGACAACCTCCCGATCGTCCTCGAAAAAGGGGATCTCTTCGGCTCTGTAATCAAATTGAGCCGGAATATAGAAAAAGCGATCCAGAAGAATCGGACGCCGCTCTTCCCAAGAGAAGGGGATTATTAAATCTTTTGCTGTTTTCACGTCAGACGATTATATTGGAATTTCTCGCAAGTTTCCACTCATTTAGGAGGTTTAACATGGATCTGCTAGGCGCCGCCCCTCAACTCATCGATTTAAAAAGTGTTTTTAGCTCCGCCCCCGTCATCTACACTCTCCTCTCAGCGATGTCTGTTGCTTCGATGGGGATCTGGCTCTACAGCCTCCTCACTTTCCGGGCAAAAGACATTATGCCTGAAAATTTCCGCACTGATTTGCGCACCCTTCTTATTGCGGGCCAGTACAATGAGGCAAGCGAGCTATGCAATACGAAGGAAAACCTCCTCGGAACCCTCATTAAAACAGGCCTCACCACCCGCGACTTCGGCCCTCAGGTGATGCTCGACGCGATGAAATCGGAAGGGAAAAGAGCCTCAACTGCCTTTTGGCAGCGCCTCTCCCTTCTCAACGACGTTGTGATCATCGCTCCGATGCTCGGCCTTCTCGGAACAGTGATTGGAATGTTCTATGCCTTTTATGACGTGAACCGGTCGATCGAGAGCATCAACGCCCTTTTTGACGGGCTAGGGATTGCTGTCGGAACCACGGTGATGGGGCTCATCGTCGCCATCCTTGCGATGATCTTTCACACCACCTTGAAATACCGAGTCGTCTCCACCCTTAGCCTGGTGGAAAATGAAGCTCTCAACCTCAGCGCCCTCATTCGGAGGTAATTTTGGATCTCATTCCCCATGACGAGCTAAAGCCGTCCCACAATTTCAACTTCGCCCCGATGATCGACTTCCTCTTCCTTATGCTCGCCCTTTTTGCGACGCTCGCCGTCTCCCGCGCCGCCCTCTACGATTCAGAAATTGAGCTGGTCGGGCTGAAGGAAGAAAAGGGATCAGCCTCCCATAGAGCCAAAGAGATGCAGCAGATCAATCTGAGCATCAGTGGAGAGGGAAAGTTTAAGTGGCTGACAGAGTTTCAGGAGTATGAAATGGAGTCGGTGAAGGCGATTCAAGAAGAGCTTTCTCGCCAGTATCAGATTGGAGCGCTTCCCCAAGACAAGGGGAAGACGGAGATTCTGCTCCACATTGACAAAAGGGCCCCTTGGGAGCCGATCGCGAAGGTGATTTTCGCCATTCGGGAACTCGGTTTCAACGCCCGCCCCGTTTACAGCGAGAAATGATCCTCTAATTCTTTCACAAACATGCTATAACCTTGGAGCAATTCACTTCTTCTCCCAAACAAATCTCTATTCAGATTAAAAATCCTCTTGAGAATATTTTTATAATCGTCACAGATCACAGGAAGTTTATTGCCTCTTCTTGGTTGAAACCCAGTCATATTTACTAAGAATTCCCTCATCGCTTTGGGTGCAATATTCTCTGGAAGCTCTAGATCTGCATTTACAAGTCGATCATGCGTGGGTTCTTGACTTGCAGCTCTCTTTCTAGCTCCAGCTCGACGAGGGAATGATACCGTATAATCTGGTCCGGCCTTAGTGCCATAAGAACTTCCTAACAACGGCTCAAATTCGGGCAAGACGGGTGTCGTTTGATTGGCTGCGCTTGCGCCCTTTATATCTGCGAGCCGTCTCTGCACCTCCTCGAACTTCTGGGCTGTCTCTTTCTGAGTGTCTTCCCATTCTTTGAACTGAATCAAATTTGTGTTAAAAGACTCCTGTTTGAACAAATTCAAAATCTTCTGTAAATCCCGAATATCTCTCGGATATTTAATCACTTTTGATTGAGACAAATGTTTAATCATACGATCCGCCAAAAATATAAGAGCTTCGATTCTTTCGAACCGCTTTTTTTCAGTCCTCAAAGCCCCTTGCAATCTACTGCGCCTCTCTTTAGACTTGGTGATTTGTGTTTCAGCAAGACCATGTATTTCTTTCAAACGATTGATGGCAGCCTCAAATTCTGTGAGGTAGCCATTTAGCTCAACTGTCTCTGTCATCCTACGACAGCACAATCGATCACACCACCAGGACAATGGATGATAATCTTGAGCAATCATATCCAAAGCGTACGAAATCCTAGCAAACAGGTCGACATCTTCCCCAAATAAGTGTGGAGCAAGCAACCCTTCCTCAGATTCGGGGGGGGCTTTGACTTCCTGGGTAACAGTTTTCCGATCAGACTCTTTTTCTTCTTTTGCTTCCCTGCCTGCTGGTGCCCCCTCAGTTCCTCTGGAAGGCGCACGACCATTCGCTGCCTGCTCGGGGGGTGTTGCTGCTACGGGAGGTTTTGAGAAAACTCGTTTAAAGAGGAGGGCACCTACCCCCACTCCCAGGGCAAACGTCCCGGCTAAAAGTCCTATGCTGATTGTGCTTTGTCGTACATCATCCCTT
>CAZIML010000162.1:0-4396 GCA_964540255.1 uncultured bacterium | reverse complement strand
GAGGTTTTATGGCCTACTTTATTTTGCTTTTTGTCTGTTTAGGTTTTCAGTATCTCGGGTACATAGGTTCATACGCAATAGATTTTAGGTCGAATTTAAAAAAAATTATTAAAGCTTTTTGCGTGCTGGTGGGGGCCATAGGTTGTGTTTCTTTTGACCTTTTATCGAGATATTACCTGAAATTTTTTATATTAGGAACTCGTCATGGGTCATTTGGCGAGAGATGGCGAGGGATTATCAATGCTTGGGATACATTTATAGAAAATCCCCTTTTGGGAGTTGGATTGGGAGGCGTCGGTCCTTACCTATATCAAAAACGAACTGGGATAGATCCTGTGGGTCTCGAATTGAATGTATTCGAAGGTTTTGATCCTACTAACGTTTTGACTGAGGTGCTAGCTAGCTTAGGTTTGGTGGGAATCATCGGATTTATTTTGCTAGGCCGATGGGTTTTTCAGTTGTTTAAAAGTGTACACGATGCCCCCTTTATCGAAGTTCAAGACAAAAAGATCTCAACCGCTCTCTTTATTTCACTTATTGTTGTGGTGATTGAACTTCAATTTAACCAGGGTCTCTTCAGAAACTACATATGGGCGCACACGGGGATTGTGTGCGGCTATCTGGCCAGATTGAAGAAAGAATATTCTATTTCTTAAGGTGTTTGGTGAGGTAGGAGGAGAGCTTCATCATGTCGATGGGGTCCTTGCCGATGATCTTGGAAAGGGCTGCGTCAGGGATGATCCGCCGCTTGTTGGTCGGATCCTGAAGATTGTGCGATTTGATGTACTCCCAAATCTTCTTCGTCGCTTCAGGCCGGGAAAGTTCTGTGGCATTGACGATTTTCGCAAGGTCTGCCGAGACTTTGTAGGCCGGTTGGGCGATTTTCTTCTTTTTCTTAGGCTCAGCGGCTTCTTTGGTCGACTTTTTGCCAAATTTGCCGCGCTTCGCTTTCTTGACGTAGGGTGTCTTTGGATGAGTGGTGCCGTATTTGGTGGCGAGCTGGTCAAGAGTCGAGACAATGATGTCGCAGTCAGGATAGTTAGTGCAGGAAAAGAAGGTTTTGCCAAAGCGAGACTTGCGCCCAGTGAGATGGCCGTCGCAGCCAACGGCTGGACAGGGGGGGAGGTCTTCTAGGGGCGGCAGCTCTTCCCCTTTTTTGGGGATGTTCACTATGCCTTTACAGTCGGGATATTTAGAACAGCCAAGGAAGGCGCCGTATCGGCCGTGACGGAGAGTCATCGGTGAACCACAAGTCGGACAGGGCTGGTCCCAATTAAAGTTAGGGTCGTAGTCTTCTTTGTTAAAGGTGAGGGCTTCGATGGGAGCGGTATAGTCGCATTCGGGATAGTTCGAACAGCCATAGAAATACTTGTTGCGCGACCAGATCTTTTGAAGCTTTTGCCCACATTTCGGACAGTCAATTTCAGTGAGAAGTTTGGGAACAACAGCTTCCTTCTCAGCTTTCTCAACTTGAGGAATGAAGTCTTGCCAAAATGTCCGAATGAGATCTTTCCAGTTCTTGTTGTGCTCTGCCACTTGCTCAAGCTGATCTTCCATCTGCGCTGTAAAGGTGACGTCCATAATGGTGGGAAAGCTTTGAACGAGCATCTCACAAATGATTTTACCAAGCTCGGTGGGCTTGAGGGCCGATCCTTCCTTGATCGTATAGTCACGGCTCTGAATTTTATTCATAATGGCAGCGTAGGTCGAGGGACGGCCGATGCCAAGTCGCTCAAGCTCTTTGACGAGGGAGGCTTCGGTAAATCGGGGGGGCGGCTTGGTGAACGATTGAGTCGAGGTGACGTCAAGGAGAGTGAGGGGCATGTTGGGCTCAAGAGGGGGAAGTATCTTGGCGCTTTCATCCTCTTCTTCATGTGTGTCTTTGTCCTTTTTCTCTTCGTATGCGGCTAGATAACCGTTGAACTTGATGACCGAGCCAGTAGCACGGAGAAGAAGATTTTGATTGGTGGCAATATCGGCCGAAACTGTGTCGTAAATGGCGGGGTTCATCTGCGAGGCAATAAAACGGCGCCAGATGAGAAGATAGAGCTTGTATTCGTCGATGGAGAGATATTGACGGATCTTCTCGGGGTCGCGCTCGAGAGATGTGGGTCGGATCCCTTCATGGGCCTCTTGAGCCGTTTTCTTCGAGGCGTAGATCTTGGGCTGGTCAGGAAGGTACTCAGAGCCAAAACGGTTGAGAATGTACTGACGGGCGCTAGCGATCGCTTCAGGGGCAATGTTGACCGAGTCGGTACGCATGTAGGTAATAAGACCTTCCGAGCCGTTGGGGCCCATGTCCATCCCCTCATAGAGCCCTTGGGCAATGTTCATGGTGCGGGCTACCGAAAAACCATAGTGGCGGCTCGCTTCCTGCTGGAGTGTGGAGGTGATGAAGGGAGGGACAGGATTCCGCTTCTTCTCTTTTTTGTCGACTGAGGCTACGGTGTAAGTGGCTTTTTTAAGCTTGTCGGTGATTTGACGGGCGGTTTGCTCGTTGGAAATGAGGAAACACTCTTTGGCTCCTTGCTCTTTCTCAACGCGAAGATTGTTGACAGAGAAGAGGGCGGCGGGAAAGGAGCGCTCCCCTTTGACTTTGGGCTGAAGATGGGCGCCGATATTCCAATACTCAACGGGATTGAAGGCGTCGATTTCTTTTTCCCGGTCGACGACGAGTTTGAGGGCAACCGATTGAACGCGCCCGGCCGAGGTGCCGCTGCGGCCTCGCTTCACTTTGCGGGTGAGAATGGGGGAGATCTTGTAACCAACAATCCGGTCGAGAAGACGGCGCGCTTGCTGAGCATTGACAAGATCCATGTCGATGTCGCGAGGATTGGCTAGCGCTTGCTTGACGGCGTCTTTCGTGATGGACTGAAAGGCGGTGCGCTTGTATTTGGTCCCTTTGGGAAGGATCGAGGCGATGTGCCAGGCGATGGCTTCCCCTTCACGGTCAGGGTCGGGAGAGAGATAGACGATGTCGGCTTTCTTGGCGGCGTCTTGGAGCTTCTTAATCACCTCTTTCTTGTCCGCTAACGTGACATACTTAGGCTCAAAGTCATTCTCAGTGTCTATCCCAAACTCTTTTTGGGGAAGATCGCGGATGTGGCCAATGGATGACTCAAAGGTGTAGTTCGCTCCAAGAAATTTCTTGAGCGTCTTCATCTTCGCCGGTGATTCTACAATGACTAGTGCCTTGGCCATATTACCTATTCCTCAAAATCTGACAGATGGTAGCCGATTTCCCTTTTTCTAGAAAGGATTGAGAAGATTTGTCGGTTCGTCTCATAATGTTTCTTTATGGCAGATCGCGATTTGAACGCACTAAATAAAATCGGCTTGATCCCAGGCCCAGGGGAAGATGAGGGATCGTTTAGGGAGCGGGTAGAAAGGACTATGGGGCGTTTGAAGGGAGGAGAATGGATCCCAGATGCCCACTGGCAATGGGTGAGAGAGTTCTTGGGGGAGCTGTTTGATGTAAAGCCGCTTTACATTGGTGCCTTTTATTCCAATCAGGGGCTGGCGCCGTGGCAGGGGGCGGCAAGCTGGATCGAGGGAAGGGATTTGGTCTCGGTTCAGTTGCGGAAGGGGCTGAAGAAGGGTTCCTATTTGGGAATGTATCGGAGAGAGGAAATTTTAGCTCACGAGGCGGTCCATGCGGCAAGGTCAGGGTTTGATGGGGGGAGATACGAGGAGTTTTTTGCTTACATGACGTCCGAGAAGGGTTGGCGGAGGGTGCTGGGGCCCATTGTGAGGCGCCCTTGGGAGGTGTGGCCTCTCTTCGGGGCGATGGCGGCGGGAGCGTTCTGGCCGGGGGCTTACTTGGGGGCGATAGGATGGATGATGGGGGGATTCGTCCGGCTGATTCGTGGGCATCGAGTGTTGCGAAAAGCGGGAGAGGCGATCAGTGGCGAGGTGGGGGATTCGAACAGGGTTAGGGCGGTTTTGTTCCGCTTAACGGATCAAGAAATTGAGGCGCTTGCGAAGGGAAAGAGGTTGAAAGAGATGGCGCAGAATGATCTGCGCTGGAAGGTCATTCAAAGTTATTGGGAGTGAGGATTATGGCAAAAAGGGTAATGGTTGAACCGGGTAATGATCAGTTCAAATGGTGCGAAGAGTTGGAGAGGGGAAATATTTTGTTTTTTCCGTCGGTCCCTTTCGAATTTCCTAAAGAGGAAATCGATTTTTTATTGACTCAGCGGCAAGGGGCTTCGGCAGGACGGAAAAATATCGCCTACAAGCCTCAACTGGATAAAATCACCAACCACGATGCGAAAGATCCTGTGTCGAGTCAGAGATTGAGGGGGATCTTAAGGGGGTATTCTGGCCGGGTGACTGGATATTTGAGCACTCTCTTGGCTCCTTACGCAAAGGAATGGAAGCTCGATTACGCAAGCTT
>CAZIML010000161.1:0-4403 GCA_964540255.1 uncultured bacterium | reverse complement strand
TGAAGAGGACTCCTGGCGCGTCTTTGAAGATGATCGCAATTTCAGTGCCTCTTTTCGGAAGACGCTTGCCTGCGCGGAGATAAAAGGGGACCCCGGCCCAGCGCCAATTGTCGATGAAAAGGCGAAGAGCGACGTAGGTTTCAATGTTCGACTGGGGATTGACGTTGGGCTCTTGCCGGTATCCGACGGCCTCTTTTCCATTGATGAAGCCGGGGCCATATTGGCCGCGGATCGCATGGTTTTGAAAATCGTCTTCGGTCAACGGGCGGACCGACTGGAGAACTTTCACTTTTTCATCTCGAATGGCGCTGGCGCTGAGGGAGACGGGGGGTTCCATGGCGACGAGCGAGAGGAGCTGCATCATGTGATTTTGAACCACGTCGCGCAAAAGTCCTTCCTCTTCAAAAAAGTGGCCTCGCGTTCCAATCCCAATCTCTTCTGCAACGGTGATTTGGACTTGGTCGATGTGTTTATAGTTCCAGATCGATTCGAAGATCGCATTGGCAAATCGGAAGACGAGGAGATTTTGGACCGTTTCTTTTCCAAGGTAGTGGTCGATCCGGTAAATTTGCGATTCGTCGAGATATTTGGAGATGTTGGTTTGAAGTTCTTCTGCAGAATCAGCGTCATGTCCAAACGGTTTTTCAATGATGACGCGGGACCAGCGGTCGGAGGTCTTGTGAGGATCATAAATCATTCCATGCTGCGCGAGCTTTTGAATGATGATGGGAAAATATTTGGGCTGTACGGAGAGATAAAAGACCCGGTTTCCACGGGTTGCATGGGTGGCGTCGAGCTGTTTTAAAAATTGAGCGAGGGCGGCATATCCTGCATCTTCGTCGAATTCCGATTTGTGGTAATAAATTTGGTCTTGAAAGGTGTTCCAAAACGATTCCTCGATCGGTTTGACCCGGGAGTAGTTTGCCACAGCATCCTTCATCTCATTTCGAAATTGGGCGTGGGTTTTGTCCCTTCGTGCAAATCCGACGCAAGTGAAATTGGCGGGAAGCTGTCCTTCCCGTCCCAAATTATAGAGGGCGGGGGCGAGTTTACGGGCGGTGAGGTCGCCAGTGGCTCCAAAAATGACGAGGATGCACGGATCGATGTTACGAGTGGAGCGATCTGTTTCTTCGAGGGGATGTTTTTCTTTGACCATAGTTACCGATCCAAATAGGTTTGCAAAAGGAGCGAAGCTGCCACCATATCCAGTTTCTCACTTCTTGCTTTTCGATTCAAAGAAATCTCGCGCAAGTGGGCGTCAGCCCCCTTGCTGGAGAGGCGCTCGTCGACGAGGAGAACCGGAATTCCGAGAGCCTCTTCGACGGTTTTTGCAAAGGCTTCGACTTTTTGAGCCATCGTCCCTTTTTTTCCACTCATTTCGAGGGGAAGGCCGATGAGGATTAGGTCGATTTCTTTGAGTGGAAGAGAGCCTCTGATATTGTGAATCGCTTTTTTGCCTCCCTCGACGGTTCCGACCGGCAGGGCGATTTTGCGAGAGGAGTCAGACATAGCAAGGCCGATCCGTTTTTCGCCGAAATCAATGGCTGCAACTCTACCCAATCTCTCTCCCGGCTTTCTGAGGACTCATCAGAACGGCCTTGATGAAGTCGCGGAACAAAGGGTGAGGGGCGAGCGGCTTCGATTTGAATTCAGGGTGAAACTGCACTCCCACCATCCATAGATGGGTCGGGATTTCAGAAATTTCGCAAAGCTCGCCTCTTTCTAATTTTCCAGAGAAGACCATCCCTTTTTCTTCAAAGGCCCGCTTATACTCGTTATTGAATTCATATCGATGGCGATGCCTTTCCCAGATCAGCTTCTGTCCATAGATTTCAAAGGCGCGGCTCCCTTCTTTGATTTCGCAAGGGTAGGCGCCGAGCCTCATGGTTCCGCCCAGGTTCTGGATGTGTTTCTGCTCGCTCAGCATCGAGATGACTGGATCGGGAGTGTTTCGGTCGACTTCGGTGGAGTGGGCTTGAGCAAGTCCCAGCACGTGGCGGGCGAATTCGACGATCATCACCTGCATGCCAAGGCATAGGCCGAGATAGGGGATATTGTTGACCCGGCAATAGCGGGCGGTGAGGATTTTTCCTTCCCAGCCCCGTTCGCCAAAGCCGCCGGGAACGACATAACCGTCGCATCCAGCGATCGCTTTTTCGACCGACCCGTCTTCGACAATCCGATCCGATTCAAACTTCCGGATTTCAAGGGAGACTCCGCTCGCAATCGCTCCATGATGGAGCGCTTCAAAGACCGATTTGTAGGCGTCTTGGTGCTCCATATACTTTCCGACGATCCCAATGACCACTTTTCCTTTCGGATGGAGGACTGTATGGACCATTTTTTCCCATGAAGTGAGATCGGGAGCGACTGATTTAACCCCGAGCAGTTTGCAGATTTTTTCATCGAGTCCCTGCTCATGAAGTTCGAGGGGAACTTCATAGATGCTATGTTCCACATCTCTTTCGTCGATGACGCAGTCTTGAGGAACGTTGCAAAAGAGGGAGATTTTCCCTTTGATCTCATCGCTCAATGGATTTTCGCAGCGGCAAAGGATCATGTCGGGGATGATTCCGATTTCTCGCAAAACTTGGACTGAGTGTTGAGTCGGCTTTGTCTTTACTTCGCCTGCGGCCTTGAGATAAGGGACGTAGGTGAGGTGGAGGTTGATGCAGTCTTTGGGCCTTTCGTATCGGAACTGGCGGATCGCTTCGAGAAAGGGGAGCGATTCGATATCTCCGACGGTGCCGCCGATTTCGACGAGGACAATTTGGATCTCTTTATCTTGGTGTCCGCAAGCGAGGATGCGCGATTTGATTTCATCGGTGACGTGGGGAATGACTTGGACCGTTTTGCCAAGGTATTCTCCCTTTCGTTCTTTTTTAATGACCGATTCATAGATTTGTCCCGAAGTGGAGTTGGAGGCGCGGGAGAGCGGAGAGTGGGTGTAGCGGTAGTAGTGGCCTAAATCGAGGTCGGTCTCGGCTCCATCGTCTGTGACATACACCTCTCCGTGCTGGAAGGGGTTCATTGTTCCCGGATCCACATTGAGATAAGGATCGAGTTTCAGCATCGCGATTTTAAGGCCGCGGCATTCAAGAAGCTGGCCGATCGATGCGGCTGTCAGCCCTTTGCCCAAAGAGGAGACAACTCCCCCTGTTACGAAAATATATTTGATAGACATAGGTAACAGTCTACCTAAGAGGGTGCCTAAGAATCAAGGTTCAGTCGATTTTTCGGTTCTTTTGAGCCGATTTTCGGTTCAAGTTTTGGGGGGCAATATCGACAGCAGTATATAGCCCCCAAGACTTGAATCCGAAAATCGGCCAAAATAATCCAAAAACTCGACGAACCCTTGATCCTTAGGCACCCTCCAAATCATTTTTTCTTGCCTAGATCAGGCTGAATCGGCGAAACTGCCAGACAGATTATGGGATCCATTCGGACAATAGAAGCTTTTACCATTGGGATCGGCCCTTCGAGCTCCCACACGGTCGGCCCCATGCGGGCGGCGCGCCGTTTCATCGTCGAACTGAAGGAGCGGGAACTGCTAGAGGGGGTTGCCTCATTAAAAGTGGAACTTTACGGTTCTTTGGCCATGACCGGAAAGGGACATGCGACCGATCTTGCCATCTTGATGGGGCTGGAGGGGGAAACACCCGAGGGGGTCGACCCGGCTTCGATCGGGAGCCGAGTAGCGCTCATTCAAAATCAGAAAAAACTCTCAATATTTGGCAAATTTCCCATTTCTTTCGATCCTGATTCGGATCTCCAATTTTTAAAAGGGAAACGCCTCCCGTTTCACTCGAATGCGATGAGGCTGAAAGCCCTGAACGGAAAAGGGAAAACCCTTTTTTCTCAAGTCTATTACTCAGTTGGCGGAGGATTTGTCGTCGATCACGCAGAAGCGATGGAAAAATCGCCCTCTAAAACTGAAAGAAAGGTTCCCTTTCCTTTCAAAACGGCTGAAGAGTTGATGGAGCACTGCAAAAGGGAAAATAAAGCGATTTGGGAAATTGTCTTTGAAAACGAAACGGCGGACAAATCTGAATCGGAGCTTCGCTTAGGCGTGATGCGGATTTGGGAGGCGATGGTTCGATGTGTGAAGAGAGGTCTTGAAACAGAAGGGGAGCTTCCTGGCGGTCTCAATGTAAAGCGAAGGGCCCCCGCTCTTTTTCGAGCTCTGCAAAATTCAGAGAAGGGATTTGCCGAAGATCCAACCCTTGTGATGGAGTGGGTCAGCCTTTATTCGCTCGCGGTGAATGAAGAAAATGCAGCCGGTGGGAGAGTCGTCACTGCGCCGACGAACGGTTCTGCAGGAGTGATCCCTGCCGTCCTCCACTACGCTCAAAAATTTGTCCCCGGGTTCAATGATGAATCGATTTTGATTTTCTTTCTCACCT
>CAZIML010000160.1:0-4417 GCA_964540255.1 uncultured bacterium | reverse complement strand
AGCGCCTTCGGATGCGGAGCCTTTGACAATCGCCCAGAAGAGATCGCTCACTGGATGAAAGAAGTGCTCGGAGAAGACGAATTTAAAGGAGCCTTTAGAGCCATTCATTTTGCGATCACCGATAAAGGGGGAACAGACAATTTAAGAATCTTCCGCCAGGTTTTTGCAAGAAAATAAAATTGTGTAGCCATTTTTTTCGTAACCTCTTAAAATCGAGGCCATTATTTACCAATGGTTTGGAAAATTATGGCCTCTCCCATTCAACCCCGCTTAATCCCAGCCACTCTTGAGGGCACCACATTCAAAATAAAACTCCCTGGGCTCGAAAAATCATTAAACGCTCGCGCAATTGGTGAAGTTGGTAAAGATAGAGATTTTGAGACTCACGCCAAATTCTCTCTTCTTGTTGACGGGAAGGAAGTGGCGGGTTCGTTTTACCGCCGCACGTTGCAAAGAGAATGTGCAGTTTCTCCGCAGCTCATAAAGGCAGCAGAAAAAGCGAATGATTTGATGCGCGTTATTTGCAGGCCATTACTCTCTGGCGATTTTAGCCACATCAAGAAGTGGAGCTCCGAGACGGGGCGGCCGCTTCGATTTTCATCTAAAGACTATTTTTTAGATCGATCGATCTATGTGGATGGAGAGTTTGTCGCTTTTGGAACTGAAGAATGTGTCCTTGTCAACGTTCGCTCTCGGGTCAAAGGGGCAATAGACTTAGAGAATACTCCACTGGTTCGAAAAATTTGTCCTATGACCGATTCGAGACGGTCCAAACTGTTCCATTTGAGTGAAATTATGGAACGATTCAAAACGAACCCCTATGTTATTCCTCTTGCAAAGCAGTTAAGCTACACAAACTCAAGGGGGAAAGAGAAGATCGTCTTTTTCCACCCTAGGAAAAAGTGCGATCTTTTTGACATCTTCAATTCAGATACAAAATTCTCGGTTCAAGAACAAGTGGATCTGGTCAAGTGGCTTTTTGAGGCGCTTTATTCCCTTGAGGGGGCCCACGGAGATCTAAAGCCTGACAATATATTGCTGGATCGCGGTAAATTCTGGCTCTGCGATTTGGAAGACTATAGAGAAAATGGAGCGAGCAGCCCTCATTTCGGAGGAACTCCTTGTTGGGCCCCCCCAGAAGCCCTGAAAGGAGAGAAAATCGTTACTGAAAAATTGGATGTTTGGCCTCTCGGCCTCATGATCTATTACGTATTCACTCATCCGTCCAGAACAGATTTTCCCTGGCAATATGTAGATCCCCCTCTTACAAGAGAAGAAACTCTTAAAGCAATCACTCAAGAAGCGGTTCACCAGCATGTTGAAAGGTCCAAACTCCCCGATCCCCTGAAAGAACTGATCTGTAGAATGGCCGTCGTGAATGTGGAGGAGCGCTACACGCTAGAGCAGGCAGCTGCCCACTTCCGATCGATCCAGGATCAGCTTGCTCACCGGTAAGTTTTAGGATCGTCTGAATGTTGCTCGCTCGCATCGGTGATCACCCGGAGGATCCGATCGAGCTCCACTTGCGCTTCAAAGGCGGTCGGCGATGGACCCGATTGGATCATTCGATAAAGAGCTTCCCTCTCTTCCAAAAAGAGATTGAGGCTCCGGTCCCCTCTCTTCTCATATTCATCCACTTGACGCCGGATGAGGGCGATCTCCGCCGCATCAATTTCAGCAGCGAGCCGCTCCACTTCAGATTGCACTTTTTTCTGCTCTTTCTCCGCGCTCTCCAACTTCTTTTGCAAATAGGCGATCTTCTGCTTCTGTTTTTTCGGGTTGGGCCCCTGAGCAACGGTAAATTCATTGGTTGTAAAACAGGAGGTGAGAAGAAGGGGGATCAAAAAAGAAATTCTCATTTTAGCGGATCGATAAACTCTTTAAATTCAGGATTCTCCTTAAGGAGGCTAAACTCTTCTTCCTGCAGAACCTGAACGAGATCAAGCCCTCCATACTGCCACGCCGTTTGGAGCCATCCCCCCGCCTCTTTGGCCTGATGCTGGCGGGCAAAGGCGCGGGCATTGATGAGAGCCATTTTTTGGCTCGGAGCGATCTGAAAGCAGGGGGCTGAAAGCTCGATCACGAGCGGATCATTCCTTTTCCCTGCCGCGAGTTCATGCAAAATGCATAAGGAATCATCGGCTAAATGATCTTTGATTGGCAAGAGCAAATTGTAAGCCTCCTCTCTTTTTTTCTCTTTCATATAGAGAAAGGCGAGATACTGAGCAGCAGTGAATGCGAGGACTCCGCCGACCGCTTTTTCTCGAATCTCCTCTAGATGGCGCTTCGCTTCATCAATCCGCCCTTCTTGGAGAGCGATTTCCGCTTGGATCATGAGCTGCTTGTTCTCCTCTTCTCGATCATCGCGGGTCGCAAATCGGCTCTTGCGCCACATCTCGAAACTTTGAAAAGCAAAAAGGAAGAAAAAAGCGCCGAGTAAAAAAGCTTGCACCATAAAAAAGTAGAACGAGATCAGAGCCGCAATCGAAGAGCCGATGAGAAGAGAGGCTTTATACCCTTTGATTCCAAAGAATCCCTCCAAAACAATTCGGAGAAGCTGTCCCCCGTCGAGCGGTTGCACGGGAAGGAGATTGACAACAGTCCAAAAAAGGTTGGCTACCTGAGTGATTTTGAGGATTTTAAAGAGAAGGGGAGGCCAAGAAAAATGGAGGAGAAAAGAGGCCAAAAGAAAAAGAAAAAAACCAAAAAGAGGACCATTGAAGGTAATGAGAAACTGCTGCCAAAACTTGAGTTTCGGCCCTTCAAACATCGTCACTCCGCCGAGCGCAATCAACTGAATGCGCGCTTTTTGTTTGAAGAGAAGCGCGGTGAGAGCATGGCCGAATTCATGGACAATCACCGAGACGAGGATGATTCCGACCCAGATGAATGTTCCGATCCAAGTGCCGCTACTGAGCCAGCCGATGATCGCCGCAAAAACCCAGAAAAAGGGGTGAATGGCGAGAGGAATGGGCCCTTGAAATTCGATCATCGCTTCATCGCCTTTTGCACAGCCAGTCCCATTTCCGCGGGGCTTTTTGTGATCACTGCGCCTGCTTTTTCAAAGGCGGCAAATTTATCAGCGGCCGTCCCCTTTCCCCCCGAAATGATCGCTCCGGCGTGACCCATCCGCTTCCCTGGAGGAGCCGTCGCACCTGCGATGAAGACGGCGAGCGGCTTTTTCAGATGCTCTTTTGCCCAGGCGGCTGCCTGCTCTTCCGCATCGCCCCCGATTTCACCGATGAGCAATACCGCTTCGGTTTGAGGATCATTTTGAAACAGTTGCAGGATGTCGATGAAGTTGGTCCCGTTGAGAGGATCTCCCCCGATTCCAACGCAGCTCGATTGGCCGAGGCCTAGCTGAGTGGTTTGCCACACAGCTTCATAGGTGAGAGTTCCCGAGCGGGAGACGATCCCCACTTTCCCTTTTTTATGAATGTAGCCAGGCATGATCCCAATCTTGCACTCTCCCGGAGTGATCAATCCGGGACAATTAGGCCCGATCAATCTCGATTTGGAACGGCTCATCACCCGCTTCACCTCGAGCATATCTCGGACAGGAATCCCCTCTGTGATGCAAACGATGAGAGGAATCTGAGCATCTTCCGCCTCCAAAATCGCATCAGCGGCGTGAGGCGCTGGGACGAAGATCAAAGTGGCGTCGGGGTTCACCTCGTTTTTCGCCTCCCACACTGTGTCAAACACGGGAACGTCCAAAATTTCAGCTCCCCCTTTACCCGGGGTGACTCCCCCTACGAGCAAAGTCCCATACTCTTTACATTGCTCTGCATGAAATTTGCCCGACTGTCCCGTGATCCCTTGGACAATCAATTTTGTTTTTCGATCGATCAATATTGGCATCGGCTACCCCTTTTTCAATGCAGCTACGGCGAGCTCTGCCGCTTCTTTTAAATCTTGAGCGGTTGTGATTTTTAAACCGCTCTCTTTGAAGAGAGCTTTTCCCCGCTCCACATTCGTCCCTTCCATTCTCACCACAATGGGGACCGAGATTTTTTGCTCTTTGCACGCTTGGATCACCCCTTCTGCCAGAGTTGCGCAATTCATGATCCCGCCGAAAATATTCACTAAAATCGCCTTCACCTTCGGATCGGAGAGAATGATCCGAAACCCCTCGGCCACTTTTTCCTTCGAAGCTCCCCCGCCCACATCCAAAAAGTTGGCCGGAGCCGCCCCATAGAGCTGAATGATGTCCATCGTCGCCATCGCAAGACCCGCTCCATTCACCATGCACCCAATCTCTCCATGCATCGCGATGTAGGCGATATCGAACTCTTTCGCATCGGCCTCTTGAGGCGACACTTGCGACGAATCGTAATAAGAGATGATCTCCGGCTGGCGAAAGAGAGCGTTGTCATCGATACTTAGCTTCGCATCGAGCGCCACGATCTCTTGATCT
>CAZIML010000159.1:0-4471 GCA_964540255.1 uncultured bacterium | reverse complement strand
ATCGCTGAAACTCGGTTTAGGAAAACATAGTGGGACGCTTGGTCTCTCAAAAGCTTCACTTTTTTGTTGGAAAGATGGGTGATCACTTTCTTTGCATGCTCATCAAAGGGGAGAATTTCGTCTCCTTTCGAGGCCACAAGGGCGACAGGAACTTGAATTTCTTTCAGCGACTCCCCATCGTATGCAAAAGCGGCGGGAGTGAGTAAAACCATCGCCTTGATCCGAGGATCCGCATAGCTCATCTCAGACTCAGAAAAGTCCATTTCCTCTAAAACATCAGCCCCAAATTCTTCTTTCAGTTGAGTCACTTCAAAAGTTGTTGCTCCGATCGGAGCCGCCTTCGCTCCGCCTAATGCAAGACCCGTCATGCCTCCGAGTGAATATCCGATGAAGCCGATGCGGCGCGGATCGATCCGCTCCCTCACATTCGGATCGGTCAATAATTCGCTGATTGCAAACGAGATGTCTCGCGCCCGTTCCCAAAAACGGAGAGTGATCACCTTATTGAAGGTTTTCCACGAATTCCCGTAATGTTCAACCGAGGCGACCAGATACCCTTTTTTGACTAACTCTTCCGCGAGCCAACTTCGATCGCGCCGATCTCCCCCATGTCCATGAGACAGAAGAATGAGAGGATACTTGCCGCTTGTTAAAGGAGCATTTCTCACTTCGTTCGGGTGGACCCAAGCCACGTCTTCAGGTTGATCGAGAGGCCCCTTCTGCTCGGTCGGATGCCACAGCTCAACAACAACAGGACGCTCCCGTTTTGCATCGCGATACTGAAGAGTCCTCACTCCAATGCAATCAGCCGATGCAGCTGGCGGCGACGCTTTTGACATCGCCTCCATGGATCCGAAAAGAATCAATAGAAAAAGGAAGTACCTCATGCGCTCAAATCTATCAAAAAGGGCGTTTCTTGGGAATAGGAATCAGCCCGACAAGACGCGCTGCCGACTCGGTCGCAAAAGAGGCGCGAGGAGGGAGGGCGATCGCGTAAGCCCCAGTGGGAGGCATCAAATCGAGATGGGCCGCGTTTTCGATGATATATTTCTTCGCACCAAGAATCAGTTCGTGAACCGGATAGCGAATGGCCGCCCCGTTGGTCGAACCATCGGGAGAAAGGGTGTCTATTCCTAAGCCAGCGATGTTGCGCTTTAAAAGAAAAAGAGCCGAAGCCTCTGAAAAGCCAGGGAAATGCATCCGGCCCGTTTCATCAGGGTTCCGGTACCGAAGCGGCTCGTTCCAAAATTGCCCCCAACCTGTAAGAGCTAAAACCAAACTCTTTTCCCGAATCATCCCATGCTTTTCTTCAAACGCCTTGATATGCTCAGGCAAGATGAAAAAATCGGGGGCCATCAGATCTCGGAAGTCGAGAACAATCAGGGGAACGATCAATTGATCGAGAGGGATATCTCCGATATTCCAAGAATCTTTGAAAAAGTGAGTGGGAGCGTCAATGTGTGTCCCGACTCCCGCATGAGATTTAAGACTTTGAACCCGGAGCCCCTCCGAATAATCCATCTTCACTTCGAGGCGAAAGCCGCATCCCCCGCTCCAAGTAGGAACCCCTTCATGAAGAGGATGGGTTAAGTCAACCGCCTCAAACTGATCCAGTACTCGATTCATCACTGGAGCGTTTCCATTAAAAATGAGCAGCAACACTCAGTGCTGTTCTCGGGAATCCCCATCAGCTCAAAAAAGCCGCTCACATCCGACCGAAGCGCCTGGTTGACTCTCTCTTTCAATTCTTCTGCGCTCGAAACTTTAAGAGCGAGCCCTTTCTCTAAGGGAAGGCTATCGAACGTTTGATTCGGAGGAATTACGTGGATCACTGGCTTATTCGCCGCAAGAGCCTGAAAAGCGGCCGTTGATTGATGGCAGATCACTAGATCAGCGATGGAAAGAGCTTCATGGAACTTTAAATCATTTTTCAAACCAGTCTTCGGATGGTGCTGCATGAGAAAGGCAACCCCCTCCACGCTCTCTTTCCCTTCTAAAAAGAGCTCGTAGGCCTCCTCGTACTCTTTCCCATAGCCTCCAATCCAAAGGGCGATTTTAGCCTTTGGCTTTGGATCGAGCGTCGGATGCCCAACTACCTGAGTCGGACGTCCTGAGAAAGGGGCGACAAGCGACTCGCAAGGAAGAAGAAGTAGATCGGCTTTTTTTTCTACTGCATGAGCCGTTTTAAAATAGGGACTCTCCCCATCGAAATTGAAATTGTCCCAATAGGCAAAAGTGGGAACCCCCCGGGCCCTATAAAAATCGAGCACTTCTCCTTGCAAAGGAGAGGCAACCCCTGTAACCACCTCTTTCGGCTCAATCGATGAGAGATCTTCCATCTTCCGAAATTTTTCCCTCGGAAGTTCAGCAGCCAGCCGTTCAGAAACTCCCGTGGCGAGGATTAAGTAATCCACCTCGAGCAGCTGAATCACCGGCAAAAGGGCAAAAGTCTCTCCCGCATCGTGGAGATGGAATAACAGATCGGTCTTTTCGCTAAAAAGCGATAATGCAGCAGCGAGGAATAGGAAAATCGTTTTCATGAGTTGAAATTTACCCCTCCGACCCCATATTTTTCAAGAAGTGAAAAAAATTTCTTGCACCTTTTGAAATTTTGAGTAAAATCATTCCCCATGATTCAACTTCTTGCAGCTATGTTCCTTTCTCTTTCCGATCCCCTCCTCCACGCAACTTCTGATCCGATCTGCCCCTGCCACATCGAAGATGTCGAAACGCAAGAGCAAATCGATACATTGTACGAAACAGCCAAAAAGGTTCCCTATCTCGTCGGCCTTGCGGCGCCTCAAGTTGGAATCCCGAAACGGATCATTCTCGTAGACTTAGCCGCAACGGGGATATTTACCGAAAACTCAGAACCGCCCCCGCCAGAGCTGAAAGAATTCATCAATCCAGAAATCGTTTGGCGCTCCGATGAGTCTCTTCTATGGAGAGAGGGATGTTTGTCGATCCCCCATATTTGCGGCATTGTTCCCCGCTCCGATAAACTCTTGCTCCGCTGGTACGATCGAAAGGGAGACGTTTTCACTCAGGAATTTTCCGGATACACAGCCCGGATTTTGCAGCATGAAGTGGATCACCTCGACGGAATCCTTTTTCCCGACCGGATCGAAAACGACTCGGATCTCCACTGGGTCGAAACCGAACAATTTCCAAACTACCGGATCCATTGGGCCGAATGGGAACAAAAGTGCCCGAGATCCAAATGGAACGCCATGAAAGAGGTTCACCCTTGATCCGTTGGCTTCTCTTCCTCCCCCTTTTCTTAATCGCCGCCGATTTTGATTGCGTAGTGGTGGGAACAAGCCCCTTTTCCCTATTCGAAGCTCTCTATCAATCCCACCTCGGAAAGAGAGTGCTCATCCTCGAAGAGAATGCTCGTTGCGGAGGCGCTTGGAAAGGAATTGATATTTGCGGCCTCCGAAATGTTGACCTCGGGTGCCACCAAATCGGAAAGGATCTCTCTCTCAAGGAATTCATCGAAGAATATGCTGGATGCCAGATCGTCTCAATGGAAAACCCCGAGGCCGAATATGACCCTGCCAAAAGTGTGAACGGCTGGTATTTTGCCCATGGGTGTGCAGAATTGATCGAACACCTGCTCGAATTGATTCGATCTACCAACATTCTCCTTTGGACTGAAACAAAACTCGAATCGGCTCTGATCGACCCAGAAACAAAAGTCGCCTCCCTGACAACGCCAAAGGGGGTGATCACAGCAGACAAAATGATCCTGACCCCCATGAGCGCTCTCTCGTTCAGCCCTCACTCAAACCAGAATTATGCGAAGTCGAAACACTATCATCTTTACCTCCTCGTGCAAGACGCAACCCCTTACCGGTTCACTTATCGACAAGGATTGGGGGGGAAATCGTCCCGTCTCATGAACCTCACCCCGTTTGTCGATCTCGCAGGGACCGGAAGACAACTCATCGTCGTTCAGACCCCCAACGAGAATGGGCTCGAAGATGAGCTCTCCCATCTCGAACTGATCAAAAAAGAAAATCTCTTAGACCCAGGCGCCTATATCCTCCAATCGGATCGCTACATTTACGAATCGGGATCGCTCAATCAAAGCCAAATTCCATTCAAAGATGTGGTCCAAATCCTCCAGACAGGCCACTTCAACAACCTGAATCAACACATTGCCAAGTGGAAAACGGTTCTTAAGCCCTACCGAGAAGCCATCGGCAAATAACTGATTTGCTTTTTTTTCCCAAATATTCATAATCCAAAAATATGAAAAAATCTCTTGGCGAATACTTTTACTACTCACTGCCCGATTTACTCGGTCCTCAATCCCGTCTTCCCATCTCGATCCGGATCATGCTTGAATCTCTTATGCGCAACATGGACGGAAAGAAGGTGAGACAAGAAGATGTAGAGAGGCTCGCCAAATGGAATCCTCAGAAACCCGACCCTAGAGATGTCCCTTTCTGCGTCTCAAGAGTGATTC
>CAZIML010000158.1:0-4476 GCA_964540255.1 uncultured bacterium | reverse complement strand
ATGGGGGCGGGCGGACTCGAACCGCCGAACTCCGAAGAGGGGGGATTTACAGTCCCCTGCAATTGCCGCTATGCGACACCCCCATAAAGGGTTTGCTGGCTAAAGGACTTGAACCCTCAACCATCCGATTACAAGTCGGGCGCTCTACCAATTGAGCTAAGCCAGCAAAGTGTAAGAGTCTAACAACTTTCGTCTTTTGAGCCAACTACTAATGCATCAACAGGTTGGGAATTTTGCCCTTCCTCTGGAGAAATAGGAGGCATCGGCTTCTTCGGCGTCTCAGCCAATCGGGCGTTAAAAAATGATGTTAAATTCACCGTCTTCCGAATCTGGGCTGAGGCGTCTTCCGCCACCTTGGTCGCCATAAAACGACCCCCAATCATCTTGCTTTCACAACACTTCTTAAACTTTTTTCCCGACCCGCAAGGGCAGGGATCGTTTCTTCCGGCTTTTTTCATCTGTGCATTTTGTTCAGTTTTAATGGGGTCTATTGTAACATGCTTAAATCAAAAAAGTCTAGTAGGATCATGAATATAGGGATACCAATAGCAAGACCCCCATGGAGCGCCTTGGGAAAAGAATTAGAGAGCAAATTGAGAAAAGCTCTATTCGACTTCTCATTGCTAGATAAAGGGATAGAAAAAGTGGCCATCGCCCTCAGCGGGGGAAAAGACTCGCTGGCCCTCATCTTCCTCCTCCACGCGATCCGAGGGCGGGGGTTCCCCTTGTTCGAAATCCACGCAATCCACGTCGATGGGGAATTCTCCTGCGGAGCCGGGGTCGACGCCGGGTTCCTCAAGGCGATCTGCTCCGAATTGGGGGTCCATCTGACCCTCCGCTCCTCGACCCAAAAACGGGAAGAGCTCGAATGCTACAGGTGCTCCAGAGAAAGGCGCCGGCTCATTTTCGAGGCGGCCAAAGAGGTCGGGGCCACCACCGTCGCCTTCGGACACCACCGAGACGATAGCGCACAAACTTTACTTTTGAATCTCCTCCATAAAGCCGAATTCGCCGCCAACTTGCCTAAAGTCCACATGCACGATTACGGCGTCACAATCATTAGACCCCTGATCTACATCGACGAGGCGTCAATCAAAGAATTTGCAAAACACCACGGTTTTGCCCGGATCAGCTGCCAATGCCCCGTCGGACAAAACTCAAAGCGAAAAGTAGTCGATCAACTCATCCAGGAAATCGAACACCATTTCCCCAACGTCAGAAGCAATTTAGCAAAAGCGGGGTTGCTCTATGGCTCGAATAAGGCAGCTTTGCCTTGAACTTATTCTCTATAACGAGTATTTTATCTCTATATGCACTTAGGCAGCACCGCACTTGAACTGGGGACTTTTTTTGGCTATTTCGCCATCCTGATCCTGATCGCCTCCCTCTCTTATCGAAAGCAAAGTTCCGATAAGGATTTCTTGATCGGAAATCGCTCGCTCAATTTTTGGCTGACCGCTTTGTCAGCCCACGCCAGCGATATGAGCAGCTGGCTTTTCCTGGGATATCCTGCCCTCATTTTTACTACAGGCCTTTTTTCCGCTTGGGCCGCAATCGGTCTCACCGTTTTCATGTTCCTCAATTGGCATTACATCGCCCCCAAAATTAGAACAGCGACAGAACAGGTGGAAAGCTTAACTCTGAGCTCTTATTTTGAGGCGAGATTCTCAGACACTTCCGGCCGGATCCGTTTGGTGTCGGCTGCAATGTCTCTCCTCTTCTTCACATTTTACATCACCTCAGGGTTGCAAGGACTCGGCGTCCTGGTCGAATCGCTTTTCAATCTCAACTACCTTTTTGGAATCTCGATCGGCCTCTCGATCGTCATGGTTTATGTATTCATGGGAGGATATCGGACGGTGGCTTGGATCGATCTATTCCAGGGCTTTTTTCTCCTTGGAGTGATCGTGATCATCCCCGCCTATCTACTCTCTTCGGTGGGAGGAATCGCTCCTGTGATGGATGCAGTCAAGACCAAAAAACTCACCTCCTCGCTCCTTCCTGACTTTTCCCTCTCCACATTCTGGACAATTTTCATGACAGCGGCTGGATGGGGCCTCGGCTATTTCGGACAACCCCACATCATCACCAAATTCATGGGGATCAGAAGAGTGGAGGATATGAATAAAGCCAAATATGTGGGAATCAGTTGGCAAACCATCGCACTGGCTACAGCGACGATCATCGGCCTTTTAGGTATCTACATCTTCCCCGAAGGATTGGCCGATCCTGAACAGGTGATCCTCAATATTGTCAAAAAAACTCTCGCCCCATTCTTTGCTGGGCTTGTTTTATGCGCGATTTTGGCGGCGACAACGAATGTGATGGCAGCCCAAATCTTGGTCGTCGCCTCCAACCTCTCTGAGGATTTCTACAAAAGAGTTTTCAGAAGACATGCCACTTCCAATGAACTCCTTTGGGTTTCCCGCTTGAGTGTGGTCTTCATCTCCTGCGTCGGATTCGGAATCGCCTTCTTTAGAATCTCTTCGATCTACCAACTCGTCGAATATTCTTGGTCGGGCCTCGGAGCTTCCTTCGGCCCTCTCCTTTTACTTTCTCTCTATCTTAAAAACATCAATAAATATGGCGCTTTTGCTGGAATTTTGGTCGGCGGATTGACCGCTGCTATTTGGCCCTATCTCAATTCCCGATACCATTTAGGAGTCGCTTCATCGTTGATTCCAGGCTTTGTCTTTGGCATCGTCTCAATCATGGGAGTCTCCTACTTCATGCGGAAGCGTTTAACTTTACCCATCGAGCCTTCATGAAACCATTCATTCTCATCACTAATGACGACGGAATTCACGCCCCAGGAATCGAACATTTATGGGAAGCGGTTCATGAATACGCCGATGTGGCCATCGTCGCTCCCAATTCAGAAAAATCGGGAAGCGGCTTAGGGATCACTTGGACGAAACCGCTCCACATCCACCCTGTCGCCTGGAAGTTGAAAACTCCCGCTTGGTCAGTGACTGGAACTCCTGCCGACTGCGTCAAAATGGCCCTCGCTGCCCTTCTGGAAAAAACTCCCGATATGATCATCTCTGGAATCAACAAAGGATCAAATGCCGGGAGAACCGTCCTCTACAGCGGCACCGTAGGCGGAGTGATCGAGGGAGCTTTAAAGGGAATCCCAGGCATCGCTTTCTCTTTCACCGATTTTGAAGCGCCTCCCCTCTCCTGCACAAAAAAATACATCTTCCCATTGATCCGCCACTTCCTCGACAACCCATTGCCAAAGGGTACCCTTCTCAACGTCAATTTCCCTCTCAACGCGAAAGAAGGAATCAAAGGGCTTCGGATCACAAAACAAGGAAGAAGCTACTGGCAAGAATCTCCAGATCGGAGAATCCATCCCGAAGGACTCCCCTACTATTGGCTCGGCGGCGCTTGGGGCGGAGTTGCAGAAGAACCCGATACCGATGTGGCCTGGCTTGAGCAGGGCTATATCGCAGTCGCCCCGATTCAAGTGAGCGAGCTCACCTGCCAAACGACTTTTGAAAAATACAAAACGTTCACCGAAAAGAATTTGACCTCTCTAGACGAGCGACCGCTTCCCCCTCTGCCCATTCGATAAGCTCCCTTCCTCCGGGCATTTCGTAAAGGCGGGCCAGTTCGATGAAAAGCTCCTCGCTCGCCGGCGTAGGGGGCCCTTCCTCTAGAGGAAAGCCTCTCGCCTCGACCAATAAATCGGCGAGTTTTAGAAACCGCTTCCTCAAGCGAGGAACCGCCTTTTGAAGCTCATCCTTACTTTCAATCTCTCTCAATTCAGCCGCCAGTTTTTTCGTCTCAGATTCCCCCTCAGCCCGAAGATCAGCGAGAGTCGCCGGCGTGCAACTAGCTAGGAATATCCACATCAAGAATCGGATGCTGCGCCCATTCAGGATCATCGTAATGCCACCATTCTGTATCGATAGGGAGGAACCCCTCCCCCATCATTGTTTTTTTTAAAAGTTCTCGATTTTTGATCGCCTCGCTCGAAGCCCCTGAATAGTGATGGGATGCCTTAAAGGTAAAGTCATCGAATCCCGTCGGCATTTCTAGCTCAACGCCGCCTCCACCCACGAGCGTCACGTCGACAGACGCCCCCCGATTGTGCTTCGATCCCGACGCCGGATCTGCCACGAAACGGGGATCGGGAACCAAATTCCAAAATATTTTTTGGATTGATAGAGGGCGATACGCGTCCAAAACTTTGAGTCCTAACCCCTTTTCTTCCAGCTCCTTTTGCACAAGAGCCAGACGGAGTGCCGTTTTTTTTAAAAGAAAGCATCTGCTGGAGCGGTAAAGAGCCCTTCCGGTAAAATTATTCGGGGTTGCATATCGGAGATCGATCGCGATGTTTGGGGAGATTTTCGAGAGCTCAACGAGGTCATTCATACTGGGAATTTATAGCAGATTTGCACTTTTTCTTGAGTAAAATGTTCCTAAGGCTTAATATGATTGTTCATTTACGAAGGGCGTATAGCTCAGTTG
>CAZIML010000157.1:0-4549 GCA_964540255.1 uncultured bacterium | reverse complement strand
GTCCATCGATCCAAGAGGAATTAAGCCATGCCATTGCGAAAATCACCGGTGAAACAACTACCCCTGAATCAGCCAGCCGCACCGACCGCGGGGTCCACGCCGAAGGGCAGGTGATCCAATTCGCCCTCGAAAAACGGCTCGATCCTCACCGGCTCCAACGAGGCCTCAACGCCGTCTTGCCACCCGATATCCGCCTCTTGGACCTCTCGTTTCAAGAGTTCCATCCCACCCTCGACGCAATGGGAAAGGAATACCATTATAAAATTTGTTTGGACCCAGTCCAAGACCCCACCCAACGCCTTTACTCGTGGCACTACCGCTATCCATTGAACATCAAAGAGATGGAAATGGCTGCTACCGAGCTTGCTGGAACATATGATTTTACCGCCTTTGCGAATGAGCCGGAGAAAAATCCCATCTGCACCGTCGAATCGATCTCATTTCATGGGACCTATTTTTCGATCCGAGGGGATCGATTTCTTTATAAAATGGTCCGGAATTTGGTGGGGACTTTGGTCTACATAGGGTGCGGGAAGCTCCCGAGAGACTCTATCCGTTCGATTCTCCAGTCAAAACAGAGGAAAAATGGAGGAATTACGGCTCCCGCTCACGGACTTTATTTACACCAAGTCTTTTATAAGATAAAATAGGTGCCATGATGAGTAGAAATGATCCTTGTTGGTGCGGAAGCGGGCTCAAGTGGAAAAAATGCCACTATCCTCGCCTGCCCGCAGGTTCCGATATAGCTAAACAATATCTAACCACCTATGGAATCATCCTCAAATCGGCAGAGCAGATCGGCAAAATCCGGCGCGCCTGCCAGGTGACCGCTCAAATCCTCGACAAACTCTGCCGCCACGCGAAAGAAGGAGTCACCACTTTAGAACTGGACGAACTCTCCCGCGCCCTCCACAAAGAGGCGGGTGCGATCCCAGCTCCTCTCGGCTACGGCTCTCCCCCCTACCCTAAAACAATCTGTACGTCGCTCAATGAAGTGATCTGCCACGGAATTCCCGACAAACGGCCTCTTCAAGAGGGAGATATCGTCAATATCGATGTCTCTTGCATCGTCGACGGTTTTTTCGGCGATAGCAGCCGGATGGTGGCGATTGGAAAAATCTCAGAAGAAAAACAACTGGTGATGGATGCTTCTCTCCGAGCGCTCAACCTTTCCATCGGTGTGTGTAAACCAGGCAATTTTATCTGGCAAATCGGTAAGGCGATTGAAGATTATGCTCGATCCCAAAAGTGTTCTGTGGTCAATCAATTCGTGGGACATGGAATCGGGGTCTCTTTTCATGAACCTCCCGAAATCCCCCACCATTATAATGATCTCCAAATCCCAATGGCTCCCGGAATGATCTTCACGATCGAGCCGATGATCAACGCAGGGGTTCGGGAAGGAATTCTCGATCCTAAAGATGGATGGACCGTCCGGACAAAAGATGGAAAAGCGAGCGCTCAGTGGGAACACACCATTTTAATCACCGAAACAGGCCACGAGATTCTGACCCTGATTTAAAAGAGCCATTCTTGATCAAGATTCGGCTGCATCTTCACTTTTTTTTTTCGCTTGAGAGCGTCATTCGATGGATCGGAAAGAAGGCTGACCAGTTCTTGGAGGTCGCTATTTTCTTCCTCCAGCAGAGTGATTTGGCGCGTCAGCGCCTCTAACTCCTGTTCCACTTCTTTTGGAACCGGATTCAACTCGAGAGCCGCTTTTTCGATCTTGACTCTTTGGAGCTCAGTATCGACTTTAAACAGATCGCTCCGCGCTTGGTGGAGCACTTGATTTTTCTCCTCAAATTGCTTTTTCAATTGTTTATAGAGAGGCTCGATCTGTGCGAGTTCACCTATTTTTTCTTGGGCAAAGGCGAGCTGTTCGGCAATTTGAGGGTCAACTTGAGGCCGGCGGGACTGGAGAAGAGCGATCTCTTCTTGGGCAGATTCAAGCCGCTCTTTGAGAAAGTTTCTTTCAGCCTGAATCTGCCCTTGGTGGAGAAGGAGGGTACGCGCTTGATTGGCTTCGCTGTTCGCCCGCTCAAATTGGAACGAGAGCGTGTCGATCTCTTTCCGATAGGTTTCGATCTGTTTTACCAACGGCTCTGCTACTTTTTGGGCCTCCCGCTTTGCCGCCGCTAATTGATCGGCCAAGGAAGCAGCCTCCTCATCAGCCTCTCTCGCCTTCAAAACCTCTTTCACGTGAAGTCGCGACAGAGTCTCCATCATAAGGCGCATCTGTTCCCGATCAAAACGGGCCTGATTGAGCTCCTTGATTCTCTCTCGATTTTCGACAAGAATTGGATCGCTATTTTTCAACCGAGCCATTTCCTCTTCAAGGCTGATCAACTCCTCTTTCAAAAACCCTTTGTCTCTCTGGATTTCAAAAAGACGGACAGAGAGGGCTTCATTTTCTTGCGTGTGGCGCGCCGTCGTCTTTCGGAGCACTTCATTCAAGATCAAAATCGATGAGTGATCGGTTTCTAGCTCTTCCAATTCTTTTTGAAGAGTCGACACTTTTTCCTGATAGGCAAGCTGCTGCTCTTGGCCTCTCTCTTCGGCTTTTGCCAACTCCTCTTCCAAATTTGAAAGGGCCTTTTTTCCCGTTTCAAGTTCCGCTTCGAGCGACTCAAGCGAAGAGGCTCCCTGTTCAAAGGCAAAAGCGATCAGGAAAAAAGCCGAGGCGAGCGACCCTTCGAGGCCAAGCTCCCACAAATGATCCGTGGTGATGAACGCATGCTTTACAACCGCGCTCACGCCGAGGAGGATCAACGAATAGGCGCACCCTCTCATCCGATAACGAGCGGAGAGAAAAAGACCCGCGGCAGCGAGAAAAAGAAGATCAAATGGAATGGCTGTTTTCACCCCGATCGCAACGGTGCATAAAAGAGAAAGAGGTCCCAGCAAGATCGGCTCTTTTTCGATGAATCGGAGTGTTCTTTGAATCATAATCGCTCTAACGTCCTTGCCACGGTCAAATAGCCGAGCTCAAATCGACCCATATCAAAATGTTCATTCGGAGCATGGATGTCGTCTGTCGGGAGTCCATACCCCATTCCAACCACCTCGACACCGAGCTCTCGAATCATTTTAGCCACTATTGGGATAGATGCCGAGCAGAGAATATTTTTGCAAGCCTTTCCAGTCACCTCTTCCGCTGCTTGAGCCACCGCTTTGGCAAGTTGAGAATCTGGACTTCCCCGAAATGAGGGCTCTCCCCCTAAATCGACCACCTTGATTTTCATTCCTGGAACGACTCGCTCCTCCAAGAAGCGGGTGATGAGACGGCTCAACTTGGCCGGATCTTGTCGAGGAACCGTGCGGCAAGAAAGTTTTGCGACAGCTTTTGCAGGGATCACCGACTTAAATCCAGCGCCCGCATATCCTCCGCTGATTCCATTGATCTCCAAAGTGGGGCGGAACACATTATTTTCGGCTAAAGACAATCCTTTTTCCCCTCCGATCGCCCCCACCCCGAATTCTTTGGAATAACTTTTTTCATCATACCGAAAAGCAAACCGGTTCCGCTCTTCTTCAGTCGTCTCTTCCACTTCGTCATAAAATCGAGGGATCGCTACTTTCCCATTTGAATCCCACAACTGAGACAAAAGTTGAACGAGAGCCTTATTCGGGTTATAGGCCATCCCGCCGTGAATTCCTGAATGAAGATCGCTTCTTGAGCCGGTGAGCTCTACTTCAAGACAGAGCATCCCTCGAGCCCCGAGACTCAATGCAGGGGTTTCACGATCGAACTGGTCGAAATCGATGACTAAAAGAGAATCGGCCTTCAACTTTTCTTTCAGTTGCAAAAGAGATTGAGAGAGTCCTTTGCTCGCCGATTCTTCTTCTCCCTCGATGCAAAGCTTCAAGTTGACGCCCTGCTTTTTTCCGAGCTCTTTGAACGCCCTCAGTGCAGTGATCGCATAAAAAATCTGCCCTTTGTCATCGACCGCGCCCCGGGCGTAAACTTTCCCATTCCGCTCGGTCGGGTCGAACGGCCCGCTCTCCCAAAGATCAACCGGATCGACCGGCTGCACATCATAATGGCCATAAATTAAAAGAGTCGGAGCTTGAGGGCCCGCACTCAAATCTTCTGCATAAACCAGCGGATAGCCGCTTGTCGGAATCACTTCCGATTTCAAACCTGTTTTCGTAAGAATATATTGTTGAAGCCAGTGAGCGCATTTTTCCATTTGAGGAGCATAGGCCGGGTCTGCGCTGATCGAAGGGAAGCGAAGAAAATGGAAATAGTCGCTCTTGACACCTTCGAGATGCCGCTCAATCCACTTTTTGAATGGTTCGCTTCCGTTCATGATTTAGATCATAAAAAAATAAGGAGAGAAAGTCACTGAGATTCTCTTCGGCCGCGCTGTCCTTCGAACACTTGGCTTGCATTATCGACGAGAAATGCGGCCAGCCCTTCATCCCCTTCGTAATTCATTTCGACATTCATTTTTCCATCTGCGCTAGGTTCAGTGCATGTGATTAAAACATAACAAGCGCACTTGTCGCCGATTGCTTTTTTGATCTGTTTCTCTGCTTTTACGAT
>CAZIML010000156.1:0-4635 GCA_964540255.1 uncultured bacterium | reverse complement strand
TGTATGCTGATGAAAGCGGCGACCTTTCGTTAGAGGATAAAGAGTATCCCGTTTTCGTCCTCGCGTTTTGCGTTTTTTCTAAACGTGAATATCTTACAGACGTAGTTAGGCATATAAAGGGATTCAAATTTGCCACATGGGGTCATGATATGACCGTTCTTCATAGCAAAAAAATCAGAATTCAAGCTGACGATTTTCGCTTTCTTCAAGGACAGGCTCAGCGGGGAGTGTTCATGACAACTCTGAGTCAAGCGATCAAGGATTCCCCATTCACAATTATAGCTACTGGTATTGACAAGCGGTTGCTTCAGAAACAATATGTAAATCCCGCGAATCCATACGAGCTTGGGCTGCAATTTTGTCTAGAGCGACTCTATCGATTTCTTGCAGAAAAAAATCAGAATGGCCGAACTACTCATATCGTCATCGAGTCAAGAATGGACAATCAGAATAAGGAATTAGATCAAGCCTTTCTTAGAATGCTCGAAAAAAATAAACCATTGCAAGATCAGTGCCCTGTAAAATTAATCTTTGGAGACAAAAAAGCGAATAGCATAGGTTTGCAGCTCGCGGATTTAATCGCCTATCCGATTGGTCGACATGTGCTAAAGCCTCAGGAAGAAAATCTTGCCTTTAAAATCATCGAGCAAAAATTTCATAAATTCCCAAATTACTTTCAGAAGGGATTGAAAATTTTCCCAAAAAACAGCGAAGTCATAAAGTTATTTGATCTTCAGAAAGCTCTTGATTTTGCAAAGACCTGAAAGCGAAAGACCCCGGATCTCTCCGAGGTCTAGCGCCGACCGGGTAACCCCCAATCCATTTGTCTCAATTCTACCAAACTCCTTTAGAAAGCGCAATAAGTCTCCTTAACCTGCTGATTTTCATTTATGTCCCGTGGACCAACGGTGGACCAAACAGGGGCGGCAAAGTACGTTAAACGAATGCAAGCGGCAGTAGATTGAAACAGGCGGATCGGTTACACTCTCCTCGTGTCAGCTGCTGCGGAATGCAGCGGTGTGGGGCAGGGCCTGCATATTCGTAATGCGAAGGTGGTCGGTTCGATCCCGGCTTCAGGCAATTTGCATACAAAGGAGTGAAATATGGCCTCGATTAGTAATTTAAATAAATCATCGGGAGATTATGTACACTTCGACACAGAACTCTATCATGTAATTCAAAACAAAGGTTGGGCTCAAGCTGTGAGCCTGATCCATACAGATCGCAAACTCATCGAACAGCTACTCCCAAAGCAATTTAGTTCGCTATTACATGCGCTCAGACAAGAGGAATGCTCTCCCGAAGGAACGATCGTTTACCAAGACATGCTACATGCACCTCAAATGCACGATCTCGATCGCTATACATTGAAGATCCAATCTCTCGATCAGGTTCCTGGAGATCCAGAGCAAACTAAGCGATTAGAGATGTTTTTACAATCTCCATTTGCAAAACAATTCTCAGTACCTGAGGTTCAAAAAGAATATAGGAATTTTCAGCAAGGGGGAACGGTTTTCTTAAAATTGGACGACTTGCTCCCTTCTCAAGAGGCTGAAAAACTCAAGAAAGAAATAGAGGATGCCTTAAAGGAGCTGCATTTAACTAAAGAACGTCTCCAAAAATGCAATGTTCATTCTGACTGATGGGCGATCGCCATAGAAGATAAAAGCCTTTCTTTATCAAAGGCCGATAGACAAATTCCTGTGTCGTTTTTCCCCATACTACATAGATCGTATTCCCATCGATAGCCATCCCTGCAGGGAAAATGACTTTACGGCGGTTCTTGTGGATGTAGTCTTCAACCGAGCCAATAGGAAAAGGAGTGATTTTTCTAACCGCAAATGGTGCGCTGTTTTCAAAAAGATAGGCCCCCATGGCGTAATTCCTCCCAACTTTCTCCCCAAAAAAAGAGGAGGCAGGCAATTCTTGGCTCGAGTGAAAGAAAGTAAGAAGTCCTCCTTCTACTGAATGAGCTGGCGTGCCGCCCCGAATTTCTCCCCAACTCCATGAAAATGGGGTTTCCGTACTGGCGACTCTTTGGCAAATACCTGTCTCTAAATTTGGCTCTAAAATAAGATGGGGTTGGGTCGAATAAATAATATACAGCTTGTCGTTTGAGAGGAATGGAATCCAATTTTTCTCTATCGAGAGCATACCGTCGTATTTTAAAAGGGTAGCACGCTGTTTGGCCTGCAACTTTCCCTCTTTTTCAATCAATTCAGTGACGTAGAGCGAATAGCAAGAGCGGTGGCGCGTAGATCCATAATCATTGAAGAAGAGAAGGATCTTTTCTCCCATTCTAAACAAACGGGCGTCTTGCGCAGAAGCAGAAGAATGATCGGCATAAGACGCTAAATCAAGCAGGTAGGGCTCCCCACTTACTTCTAATTGCCGATTCAACTTGACAAGACCTACATGCGCCGTTCTTACATTGCAGATTTTTTTAATGTAGGTTTGTAAATTATAGTATCTTACGCGAAAAGAGAGGAGATACCCATCTTCATAAGGGATCAATGAGGGATTGTAAGCATCCGGATAGCCAGGGATGATAATGTCCTTTGTGTTTAGAAGAGAATCGCTGACGATGCTCGCTTTCAAAGCGGGATTTAGGGGAGCGACTCTGTAGGTGCGAAAGGGCAATAAGAGCGCTATGCCGAAAAATGCCCCGACAAGAGGCCAAAAAATGGGGCTCCGTTTATAGCGCAGTGCAAAAAAGAATGCCAAGCTTGCAAAGAAGGCAGAGAGGAAAATCGGGACGAGAACAAGTTGCATACAAAGGAGTATACAGAATAAAAAGTTGGTGTTCTAGAAAATAAGACGTTAACTACGCTTGGATTTTTTAGCGATTACCTTCTCTCCATTGTCGATATTCTTGATTGCGACAGGATAGAGAAAATCGGCATCATTTTTTGTCAGCTCTACTTTTTGCCCCTTTACCCAGGCATGGCTCATTTTAGAAAATGCAGATACCTCGAACTGGTCATCTCCGATAGTCAGGATCTGTTTTCCTTTGTTCGTCGAAACAGATTGGATACGAATGAAGGGAAAACAATCAGATCGGGATTCCTTGGCAGAATGGCCCCATATCGAAGAGACAGCATCAGCGGCCGCGTAAATAGGAGCTGTCTGAGCTTCTACTTCTTGACGATGATGCTCATTTTCTAGCTCTTTCTCTTTCTGTTTTTGAGAGTTCACCAACTCAATCTCTTTCCGCTTGTTATAGCCATCAATAACCTTTTCTCGCTCTTGTTGATTGAGAGTGTTCCAAACAGCTTCATCAAGACCAAATACTCTTTGCTGACATCCACCGAAGAGAATGCTTAAAGCTCCTATCGAGATCGTAATGTAATGTTTTTTTGTCATGGAAATCCCTATTCAGAAAAAGTGTAAGAATACTTGTTTTATGGGGTAAATAGCAAGTTTTTAGTTTCGATCTATTTGGGTTGTGAATATTTATTTTTTGCGCAGATTGTTGAACTTTATTTTGAAATGGGAAGGGGCGAATTAGGTGTCATTCTATTAGCTGCGGCTCCTCATTCGGTCGCAAAATCGATTGGAATGGATCTGGGACTCGAAATGAGTATGCGGGAAAACCTATTGGATGGTTATGGATTTCATTCAACCAAAGTTCCCTTGCTCTGTCTGGTAAATACATGGGTGTAAACTCAAGATCTTTGCCTGGAATTCGATCTCTTTTTGCATACCAGGCGTAAAGGTCGTTTTTGTCCGGGTCGGCTGACCGAAAGCCAATCTTATAGTGATAGGGATGACTTTTTTCGTAAGCTTCAATAATCATTCGTGCCTGACACTCCTTCTCGAAGTGCTGGTGAATCGCTTTGTTTAAGATGACCCCAATATTTTTATATTTCGATGCGTTCTTCAATACATCTAATAATACTTTGCTAACCTCTTCTTTACTTGAACCATACCCTTCGTAATTTTTGGGACGGGGTGACCAATACCCCTCTTTCAAATACTGATTTGACTCTAAAAGGGGACGGGTGATTGCATATCCCAATAATTCATCAGTTGCGAGATCATAAGCCTCAAACCGCGTTGTGTGGAAAAATGGGTGACGGCGGGTAATGTAGATTGGGGTCAAAATTCCCGTTTCATTAGGAGCAAAAGCGATCCCCATCGCCCAAGGGTTTTTCTTCAGCTTATCGATTTTTTCTGCGTAAAGGTAGATCTTCGATAGATCTGCTTTACTGGGATGAGGTGGGGTATAGATCTCTTCAACGGTGTTGGGATCAGAAAACTTTTTCGCTGCCCCCCACTTATACCCGAGATAACAAGCTCCCGCCGCAACTGCAGCTCCACTTGAAATCACAAGGGCTGCACAGGAAGCACTGAACGCTAACCACTCTTTCTTCCCCTTCGGTTTGAAAATTGCGATCTTTTCAACGAGATGATTATAGGGACAAGATATTGTTGTTATGTTTGTTGTCATGTTTGTTTATTATACATTTTTAGAGGTTTAATGTCATTTGTGGATAGTAGTTTAATTTATGTGTGTATATAGGGCGGTTAAGAATCAGGGCGATTGCAAGAAGAATCTCTTGATAAGTCTTGTCCATAGGGAAGGATGGGGAAAAGAGCAAGGATCCGCTCGAAGCGAGCGGGCAGGATCGGCGA
>CAZIML010000155.1:0-4644 GCA_964540255.1 uncultured bacterium | reverse complement strand
TGGAAATCAAGAGTTCGGCTGGACCACATCTTGGGGAATGACCACTCGTTTGATCGGAGCCCTTATCATGGCTCATAGCGATGATGATGGACTTGTGTTGCCACCCCGGATCGCATCGGCTCATATTGTCTTCATCCCGATCATCCACAGCGAAGAGGCGAAGTCGAAGATCATGGCCCACTGCGAAGAGTTGGCAGCTTCGCTCAGAAAGATTTGGTATGAGGGGCAGCCTTTGAGAGTGATCGTCGATGGTCGCGATCTCAGGGGCGGCGAAAAGAGCTGGGGCTGGATTAAAAAAGGGATCCCTCTCAGGGTCGAAGTGGGGTTGAGAGAAATCGAAGCGGGGCAGTTGAATGTCGCCCGTCGCGATAAGCCCCATAAAGAGACGACTCCTTTCTCGATTGATGGGGTTGTTCCCTTATTGGAAGAGGTCCAGAAGAGCCTTCTCGCAAGAGCGACTCAATTCCGAAACCAACACCTGGTTGAGATCGATTCAAAAGAAGAATTTTATGCCTTTTTCACAGCACAAGGGGAAGAGATCCACGGAGGATTTGCCCTGTGCCACTGGAACGAAGATCCCGCGATTGAAGCGAAGGTGAAAGAGGATCTCAACGTAACGATCCGGTGCATTCCTCTCGACATGCCGCCCAAAGAAGGGAAGTGTATTTTTACAGGAGAGCGGAGCCCCGGCAGAGTCATTTTTGCCAAAGCTTACTGAGTCGATTCCTGTAGGTGATGAAAAAGTGGAGCGTCATAAAGGCTAGGAGGATGGTTGCGAGCAGTAATTGGCATCCGCTGTTTTCCCAATTCTCGGTAGTTTTGATTTGAGCCCATTCTGGGAAAGTGAAAATAGCGAGGAGATAAAAAGCGAGTGAGATCGCTCTTGCTTGAATGTATCTCCGGTTGTCTTGGAAGCTTACGATCAAAGGGACCAATAGGGTGGAAATTGTAAAGCCGGCTCCATATGGGAACAAAATGTAAATCAGAATCCAGTTCCAGAAACTATAACCCCATATCCAGGAGTAGGGGGTGTCCCAAAGAAAGTCTGAGTGCTTATTTGATGCAATCGACATGGTTTTTATGGGAGGGATGGTGAAGATGATCAAGATCCCCGAAATTCCATTGAAGAGAGCGGCCGTGCAGTCTGGCACTATCCATACCCGGATCGCTGCCTCTAAGATATTTGCGGCCAATAGAAAATAGAAGGCAAAAAAGGCGGTGCGCCTTGATCTCTTCCCCAAAAATCGAGCCCCGATCATTAGCCATATGAAAGATAGGCAAAGGTAAACTTTTCCCCACATAAACCAATCGTGGGTTTCTTCTGAGAAGATCCAGTAGGGGGTCAGGAGAAGGGGGGCGGCGACAAAAAAAGTGAGGAAAAATTGAATGTTTCTTCGGGCAGCTTCGTATACGATGTAGCCCAGAAGGGTGTAGAGAACAATAAAAAAGTAGAGCATCTTTTTTCTGAATAGGCGGGAGAGGGATAATTGTCAATGGATCAACTCTTGTCGATAAAGCTTAGATTTGATAGGCTGGCTCTCTTTACTTGAGAGAGATGTATGCTCGAGTTCTTTCGTAGGTATCAGCGCTATTTTTTTCTGGTCATTACTGCTGTGGTGATCACATCCTTCACTTTTTTCGGCACTTACAGCACTTTTGGGGGAGACGAAGCCCCGAAAGACCGCCTGGTGGGGAAGACAGTCGAAGGAGCTCCAATGATGCTCTCTGAGATCCAAAAAATGGCCCGCTTCATTGAAGTGGACCGGGAGGACTCGGGATCTCTCAACTTGTGCAACGATGGGGTCATCCGTTACGACTTCATTCGGGATCGGATCGCTGATCTACTGGTGGCCGAATATTTTGATCCGCTCAAAGAATCTTTGGCTAGCAGGCTCGATCGGGCCAAGCGCTATCGCCCCTACGCCCATCCGGAAGCTCCCTTTTTGTGCGCGAAGACAGTTTGGGATCATGTGGCTCCCGAAATCAATGAGGAGTTGGGTGCTCTGAAGGAAATGAGCGAGGTGTCGCCTCAGGTGTTCGATCATCTGGCGAAACTCTACCTGCTTCAGAGCCGGATGGCCCCTGAGATGCTCCGGCGGATATTGATCTACCAACACCAGCAATATCCGTGGCTCACGATGGATGATCGCCTCTCTCGCGACGATCTTTCACTTTTTGGGTTTCATTCAGCGTCCGACTGGTTTGGACGAGAGTTCGTCGACCTAGTGGCTCAATTCATTTTGAATGGAGCGGCTACTGCGGAGAAAAAAGGGTACCGAGTTTCAATGGAAGAGGCGAAGGGCGATTTAATCCACCATTTCCAAGAGGCTGTGCAAAAAATCGGTTCAGCGGATCTCAACTTTCACCAACATTTAAGGACTCTCGGATTTGATGAGCGGGGGGCAACTGAGGTGTGGAGAAAAGTTTTGCTCTTCAGAAAATTTTTCCGCGATGTAGGCGACGCTTCTTTTGTCGATAGCAAGCCCTACAAAGACTTTGCCGGCTTTGCCAACGAAGTTGCTCTGATTGAAAAATATGAGTGGCAGGTACAAATCGGAACGCTCAATGATTTGGCCCAGCTGGAGTTTTACATCAAGACGGTCTCAAATGGGACAAAAGGTCTTTTGCCTCTCGAGTTCCTTTCTGTTGAGGCCATTGAGAAGAAATGTCCCGACCTTGTTCAATCCAAATTTAAAGCGCAGGTGGCCGAAGTTTCCAAAAAAGAAGTGGGTTTGAAAGCTACGCTCAAAGAAGTTTGGGAATGGGAGACCGATGAAAAAAATTGGCCTCTTTTGAAAAAGGAATTTTCTCTTGCCAGCGGCGCCAACAAAGAAGAGCGGTTCAAAATTTTAGAGAAGCTGGACCCAAAGGTGAGGGGACAAGTGGATCGATTTGCCAGAGAGAAGCTCGTCGATCTGAATCCCGGATGGGTCGATGAGGCTTTGGCTGCAGCGCCTATCAAGGAAAAAACTTGGACGATTGCGGGGACGCAAGATCCCGCTTTGAAAAAAGAGGGCTTTTACTACCGGATCGAAAATTTGGAAAAGGTAGAGGAAAAGCGGGCTCTCTTATTCAATGAAGCAAGAGAAGTATTGAGCCGCCTTGTCAAAAGCCAAGAAGGGGCTTGCCCAAAAGAGAAGAATCCCTTTGCTCTTGCGAGTAAGGAAGCTCTCGCCGCATTAAAAAAAGATAAAAACGATTCCCGCTGGCTCTCATCGGGAACGAACTCTTTGGCCGATCAATTTAAAATCGTCCGAAAAGAAGAAGCAATCTCTCGAAATTCTAAGGAGAATTGGATGAAAGAAGAAGCGTTTTTAATGCTTCCCGAACTCTGGTCGCCGATTTTGGCGGCTGATGATGGACAAGTCGTTTTCTTCTATTTGCAAGAAAAGAAAGTGAGTGATGCGCCGATTCTCGACCATTTGAGTTTTGGAAAAGAAACCCTAGCTGCCGATGCGAAAGCATTCGTCGCTGAAAAGCTGATCCGCTCAGCAAAAAATAAAAATGCAATTGTAATCCCAGTGCAAAAAGAGGATGAAGAATGAGTCTTTTCGATGATTTTCCCGCTCTTTCCCCCGTACAGTTCTTTGGCCTAACCGCTGACAGCCAGTTTCTTCGAGGCTCACTAAAGCCTGAGAAGGGATTTCTTTTACCGGCCACCTCCGAACTTTTGAGCGAAGAGACTTTTGCCGATGTATATACTGCTTGGAACTTTGAAAAACTGAGCTTTTATATCGCCGTCCATCGCCCCTTTCAAAAGGTTGTAGAGGGAGATTTCCGCAAAGGGGATAGCATAGAACTTTTTATCGACACGAGAGATTTGAAAACGAAAGGGGTGGTCACCCGCTTTTGCCATCATTTTGTCTTTTTCCCTGTTGAAACACAAAATTTCTACGGAAGAGAGATCACTCGGTTCCGCAACGAAGATACTCACCGCCTTTGCCATCCAGAAGATTTGCAAGTGGCCCCCGACATGGATGAAAGCTCTTATCGTATAGCGATCGAGATTCCTGCCCACTGTTTGCACGGATATGATCCATTGAGCTTTTCTCGGATTGGCTTTACCTATCAAATCAACCGTTTCGACGCTCCTCCTCAACACTTTGCCGTCTCTTCCGAAGAATATGTGATTGAGCAACACCCTGCCACCTGGGGCACTCTGAAACTTCTCAAAGATGGCGATTGATGCGTTTTGCAGAATCTCATGAATGGATCGATTCAAAGGGGCGGGTCGGGATCTCCAACCACGCCCAAAAAGAGCTGGGGGAAGTGGTCTATATAGAGCTTCCCAAAGTGGGACAAAAAGTGAACGCAGGCCAAGAGGTGTGCGTCCTAGAGTCGACCAAGGCTGCATCGGATGTCTACGCTCCTGTTTCAGGAACGATCATTGCGGTGAATGAGGCGATTAAGCAGGATCCCTCTCAGATCAACCAGGGAGCTGAATCGACTGGATGGCTCTTCCAAATAGAGCTTTCAAAGCCGAATGAGCTGGATCGTCTCCTCACCCGCGAAAAATACTTGGCCCTCGTCTCGTAGAGTTTGACTCCATTGGGGTAACGTTTGGTTAACCACGGAGACACGGAGAAGAAGAGATCGCACGGAGAGAGAGGGAAGGAGGTTCGGAGGAAGAGGGTTTCCTCCCCG
>CAZIML010000154.1:3092-4662 GCA_964540255.1 uncultured bacterium | reverse complement strand
TCTTTCCTTTTACCGTATCATACAACACAAAGCACAGAAGTCAAGAACAATTTAGAGAATTTCCCATTGGTCACAGTAAGCAGCATACACACGCATACTGCTACACCCGTTCTGCTAGGTCATGGACAAGTACCGTGCTGTACATACGTTCCCAGCCGCCCCACCATATATACATTTCCTTTTTACTGCTGCGTTTGCCGCCCCTGTTGCTCCTGTTGCCTGCGGGATCTTTCGAATTATGCTAATCGCTACATTCTCAAGATATGGAAACTATCGTTACCCCCTTCATCACTTACTGTTTCCCCCACAGACTGCAACAACCGTGCCAATTGGCATGATATTTGCATTTTATTTTTTCGGATTTTTGGAAGTTTTAAAAAGACCAATGTTTTCTGTGGAAATTCTTGGGAGCAAATTCTCATATCATAGAATTACAAAATAAGGACCGCCACATTGTCAGACAGATCCCTTGTAAGAATGTTCTTATGGCAGGTTCTTTTCTAGGCTGTGAGGTCCGTTTGATATTCGACTGTTGGGAAAACGGAAGAGTTTGAGTAAATCAGCCCACACCATAAATAAAAGCCTATAGTTAATATTCTATAAGCTTAATAGTAAACTAGTTTAATTACAATCAGAGAGTTGCTTGTTTCGACACCTAATAGTGGTGTCTCAGACTACGCAACTCGTTTATATCCCTAAGTAAACCTATCTTGTTTCTCGTTCAAGGTCAGTCTTTCGTGTTCTCAGGACTGCCCTTTCTCTTTTACTGCTGTGATTGTTGTGATTCTTTCACTCGTAGTCCATCGTTTCTCGCCCGTTAGGGGCTCGTCACTGCTATGGCTGGACTACTATTAGTTACTTAAATCAGTTTTTTCACTTCTTAGCATACTAGTGTCTTGCTTCCACATTCGTTCGCAAGACCAATCTTCGCTACTTCACTAATCGCTTCGTAACTCAGATAACGAACTACGTCAACCCCCTCAAATGAGTATACTCCCCCTTCCAATTCGCCAAAGCTGCCACTTTGGCGGGCTATAAAATAACTTATTTTCAAAAATTAACAAAATTTTCAAAAGTGCAATGTTTTTGTAAAAAAAATTTTTCTTTCTCTATTGTTTTCTCATTTTTGGATATGCCATCATGGCATGAGAAACATTTTTGGCATACTGAATTTGGCAGACCTTGACACCTACCATTTGATCGGCGTCGGAAACGGAAGAGAGCGGCCCTTCCAGACCGCTATGATATTCTAGTAACTTGAATCAATCATGAATTCTGTAAGATTATTTTCCATAGCATATTGGCTGATAATTAATACTGCTATGTCTGTTAATCTTGAATAATTCTTTGATTCAATTAGTTCACAAACTTCTTTGTTCGATGTTTGGAATGATTTGATATTTTGTTCAATCTCGGGAGTGATTTCGTAGTCTGGTTCCTTGGTGCTAAACCTTGGTTCGTTTGGTAGATCGTCATACAAACAAAAGTCTGTATTTTTTCGATACCTAATTACTTCTGTGTCAAAAAACAAATCATTTGATGGGTTCCAATTAATGCCATGTTTGGTCTT
>CAZIML010000154.1:0-3082 GCA_964540255.1 uncultured bacterium | reverse complement strand
TGGCATATTTAAAAATTTCAGTGGAATCTACCACTGTCACATTTTTTGGCATATTATAATTCCTTCAAGGTTATATCTCATCGATTGTCCTCGAATCGTAAAACTTCCCCTTAACCCTCACCCCAATGATCCCACAATTCCACTTAATTTCTGTGTTATGTTTCTTTGCTATTTCTTCCCATCGCTCCCTCTTGATGAATGGAACTGCACACATCTCCACAAACGCTACTGTGTATGGCTTCTCCGGACTTCCATCTCCATGTCCCAATCCGCTCGGACTGTCATAGATTTCTGGATAGTCAGTGAATTTTTTTGCCTCTTCCAGTAACGCATCTACCATTTCTTCTTTACTGGAATTGCACCACAGTCTCCATTCGCAGCCAACACTAGTTGGTCTTGTATAGATTGACCACTTAATCATCAAACCTTACCTTTTTCTGGAATTTCTTTTTGGGGCTGAATCCATCAATTTCCGCATTCAATTCATCAATTTCTTTCAAAAGCATAGTGATTTCTGCTTTAAGCCTCTTGTTTTCCGAAAGAAGTCGTGCATTTTCTGCAGAAATATCATCATTAGTCATGTTTGTAGCCACAAATCGCCCTTAAAAAGCCCAAAATCATAATCAAAACAAACGCTTTTAACAGTTGCATGATGTCCTCCGAGGAAAGAACCGGCAGGCGAAATTACCTGCCGGGGAAAACATCATAGACTACGCTACGTTCTCCGTCTGCTCAGTTGCTGCCTGTTCGGTTTCCTTGACGGATGCAGCGATACTTGCGATCAGGCTCTTGACTGATCCATTGCGTGGTCCTGTCACCCTCTTGAGAGATGGAAGGATAACATTGACTTGCGTATCTGTCAATCCTTCGGCCTTCAATTTCCCACGAATGTTGGTAAGTCGTGTGTTCAGCGTGGTTTTCGACATACCCAACTTCTGCGACAATTCCACAATGGTCAGCCCCTCTGCTGCTGCCTGCTTGTAGGAATTAATAACAACTTCTGTTGACACTGGTGCGTTCTTTGACATAGTAAAACCTTTCAGTAAGAAAAAACAATCTGTTCTTTTTTGAGCCTAGTAATAGCTGCCGATGCCTTACCCTTTGGTTGAATACCATGAATGAGTAGGGCAAAGTCCTGATTAACACAATCCGGACGTGCGGCATGAGAATCGTCGTGGTCAATTTCCAGTTCTGTCTCTGATGGATGCATAACTACCTGCACCGATCTGAGATTGTACTGCTCGATCATATCATCCTTACGTCCCCCACGGGATGCAGTCAGGATAAAATTCCCCGGAATCATACTTATACGATTTACCCAATATGGCAAGCTTTTCGTATAAGCATAGAACAGTACTTTCGGGTTATTTATGGCGATTGCAACCCATGCATCAAAATAATGCTGATTGAAAAAGTCGCCAGCAACATGAATTCTTACAATTCCAGCATCTTCGGGCAGGTTTGCCTGAATTATCTGAGTGATTTCTTTTGCATATTTTCCTTTTATCGCGTCATAATTTGCTTTCCTTTTATTATAAACCCCTGTGAATATTACTTCCTGCGATGCAGAGAAGCAACGAAATACAGTATTTTTACCGTCCTGAATTCTCCTGCCATTTTCTGTATCTACTGCTCTGCTCTGACAGTCGTGAGCATATGGACAACTATGACCAGACAGAATATCAAAAGAGTATACTTTCTTGTTCAGCAGTCCCTTCTTATTTAGAAACCACTTACGCAATTGTCTGACTTTGTACAGCCTTTTGAGTTTGTTATTCGCTGGTGAGAACATGTCCGATTCCAGTAAAGGAAAGTGTGGTGATGTGCTTATTGTACTCTGTTACACTCAGGAGTCAAGCAATTCTTCATCGTTTTCTTCATCGAATCCGAAAGCTTCCTGCCATCCCTTAGCAGAGAATCCCGACATAAGGAATTCGCGATCGTCGACAGAGAGAGATGGCATAGCGGTCTGTATATACTCGCCACGCCTATATGCAAACAACTCTGCTGCCGGGATTTCTACGGTTACACTTTCACCCGTCTGAATGCATTTCCCGGTGTACACATATCGATGCGGGTTGAATTTTTCTTCGCAGTTGCACCTTGAATCAGCGTATCTCATTTTTTTCCCATTTCAAATGTATTTTGTTGGCTGCAGTTCCAAACCATATCTTCTGATGCAAAAACTTAGAATGTCTCCAGCAACTTCTGGATAACGGTCTGCAAAGAATCCCCAACTATAAGAAGTTGGCATTTTTGTGATACGGTTTACATGTATTGTTGATTCAATTTCGATAGTCACCGTATCAGATTTTTGGCTATAGATTCTCCAGATTGTCAGATAGTGTGGAAGTTGTGGGAAGTATAGTTGTGTTTTCACAGTACGGGCATTCATATATTTCTCTTCCGTTCAGCATTGGTTCGGGAGTCTCAAACTCTAGGTTATGTTCTTTCAAATACCGCCTGTTGCTTGTGGTATGAGGAAACATTTCTTTGCATTTTTCGCATTGAGAAAAGCGAATCCTCAGAACGCCATAGCTTTTGTAACCAATATCTTTTAACATGCTAAGATCCTAGAATTTCAATCTGTTTTGCGATTGCGAGACTTTCTGCCTCTTCGTGCGTTTTCCCCCAAACGGTATGCCATCCGGTTTCAGTTTGTACCATAAAAGAATATGGTTTACTGTGTCGCGGATTGTGCCACGATCCACGAATGTATCCAATTGGGTAGGGAGCATAATGTCCCCCTAGTGTGAATCGTTCGTACTTTTCATCTCGGACAAATTTATGTCCAGACGCAATCATATCATCGTATAATTCCTGATTCCGCCCGATCATTTTATATTCCTTATTTTTTCTGCAAAATCGACAATGTCATGATTTGATTTCTACAAATTTCTCGTTTTCGATTTTATAAGTTACTCCCGCCTGAATGTCTATACCGACATATCCAACGATTGCCTTTCTTCTTTTTTCTGATTTTGAATAATATGCTAAAACGAGAAAGCCATTCTCTCCTGCGCATCCTGTTGAGTTATAACCGATTGCTACCGCGCAACCAGAGTCTCCTGTCGCCGACGCA
>CAZIML010000153.1:0-4672 GCA_964540255.1 uncultured bacterium | reverse complement strand
CCGTTTCGGCGGCGATTGAACTTGGGAAAAATTTTCACCGCAACACTGGGTGGTTTAAAAATGCAATTCAGGGTACGCCTCTTGATCAATCGTATCAAAATATGCATCTACAAGTTGCAGCAAGTGGTCAACTGAAAGAATATAGTAATGGATTTTCCGTTCAAGCTGGGTTTCGTGCAGACTTTACTGGGATCAGTGCATTGAAGCATTTCATGGATACTATAGTAGAAGGCGGCGCCCATTTCGAAAAAATTAATAACTTACCTGCACCCGCAGCATTGCCTAGTGGTTCTTTGCCAAATCACCGATCCCGCAAGTAATTTCGATCTTTTTTTTTGTTGGATTAATCACTACATAAAGATTGGAGTGTGTGCGAAAAATTCCTTTATTCTTTTGCGTCAATCGATGACAATGCTCCCCAAAAATGGGGGAGTGTTTTTTATGGCTGCCGTTTCAGAACTTGCTCGCTATCGATCGGTGGATGCTGTTCCCGATACGAGCCGTGAACAAACTTTTTTTGCACAGTACGAAGGCTACTATAACGCATTCAACATCGTTTGGCCTTTTTACAAAATGTTGACGGAGGTTGTTCATGAGCGGTGCGAACCTAGGGATGGAGCGAGGAGCGCGGTCATTGAATTCCATTCTCATGTCGTTCGACTTGCTTATGCACAATATCCCCAAAAACTAGAGGTTGCGATTGCATGCGGTCCTCCTTTATTCGATTACTTTCATCAACTCCTCACACATGATCCTAAGCCCATATCGATTGAGGGCTTCCTATACTATATGAGCTACCAAAATGGGGGAGGTGTAGATATCGATGCGCTGGTCGAACGTCTCATCGAAGCGAATCAAACCGAACTCAATAAAAATAACCCGGTTCCTCTTTTCCTTGCGATTCAATCTGTCAAATTTTTTACTCATGGGTGTACTCCTGAACATCTCGCTACACGGGTTTTTCAAATCATGAAGCCTAGTCATGAGAAAATATTTTACTTGTTAGCTCCCGCCTTTTTTGACGCAGTCGCCAAGGCTTCGCCCCTTCCTCGGAATAGGATTGACCATCAAGAAGATAGAGAATGTTGTAGTTGTAGGTTTATGTAATTAATTTTATTCGTTGATTTGCTTTATCTAATGTTTGATAATCTTCTTAATATTTAATGAAGGAGATTGTTGTGGGTGTTTCTCAAGTTGGTAAAATTAATGATGAGATGCGGATTCAGCCGTATCCCTTTCCCATTCAAGTGGGGGGCTCTTTGATGAGTGAGGCGAGTTCCGCTTCTCGTTCCTCTCGTTCTTCACTTCGACGCATGAGATGCGAAACGTTCACCTTCACTAATGAGAGTGAGCAGCCTCGCATTGAAGCTATTGATCGATGGATCAAACTCTTCGATGATTTCGACTTAGTATCAGAAGAAAGGCGTTACCAAGATAGGATTCAGTTGATCGAAGAGTTTGAGGCAGACTGGAACGACCACATGTGCGAGGAACTGATTCGAGAGTTCGAAAAGGAAGAACTTCCGGGTGTTGACTTGAGGGTGCTTGTGATTCATTTCGTAGGGTCTCACATCGATATTGAAAAGGCGTGTTTGCAAGCTTTAGAAAAAAATGATCAGGCGCTCATCAATCTAGAAGAGGGATTTAGAAAATTTTCGATGGGATTGGATCAGTTTCTCAATATGATTGAAATTATGGAAGGTTTTGAGTTTACCCCTCTGGAGCGTGAGGAGGTAGGTCAGTGCGTCCTTGCGGCTCATTTAGTTTGTAGAGGGTTGATTCAGTTTTCCCTTGGAGCTGAGAGCGAGGCTGCGAAGGATCTTCGAGCCTTCTACCTTGAATATGCCCAAAGCTCAATGGGGAAAACGGAAGATATTACTACTGAATTCTTCCTCAGAGTGATGGAGGATTTGACTGGGGAAAAGATCTTGCCTACAAACTTCCCCCTCGATGAAAAAAATATCGTTTCTCTTTTTCTCCATGAGCGATATGAAGAGGCGCTCGAAAGAGTCGAATCAGAAGAAGAGATGAAAATGTGCCTTGCCATGTTAGGTCGATATGAGGAGGCGCTGGCCATCGATACTCCGTTTGAAACGGAAACCATCAAAGCGCTAATTGAATTTAAAAGAGGAAATATTGCCAAAGCGAAAGAGCTGATCTTATTGGATCATTTTATTCTTCCTCATTCGGTGCTTCCTTAATCCTCAGCGTCAGATAAGTTTACGTAGGGTTCTTGCTGTTTCGCTTCAGGACGGCCTCTTTTTAGGGCGCAGTAGGCGATATTGAGCCCAGTGAAGGCTGCAAGGCCGATCCCATAGGTGAGACCCGCCAACTTATAAAAGGGGGGTTCGATTTCAACTTTGGGCTTCGTCAATTCATGAGCGGCGTAGCCGATGGCGAGGCTCCCAAAAGTTCCCACAGCGTGGGGAATGATTGTGATATTACGCCATGTTGTCCTTCCCATCAAATTGGCCGCGATTTTTGAAATAATTGGGAACGAAACCCCTGAAACAGACCCGAAAATCATCCCGCTCGAGGTAGCATAAGATAGGATTCTAGCGGCGCCGTATCCCGATAATGTGCCGATCGTTCCTCCGGCTATCCCTAAACCAAAATAGTGGCCTATTTGCTCGCATCGACTGGTCATAACTCCCCCCGGTTTTATTTGGGGATGGAATGTAACAGAAGAAGGGGAAATTGATCAATCTTTTCTTGAAAAAAAGAATCCCTTTCGTGCGAAAGGGATAGGTGGCGCTTAGGAAGCACTGCAACAGGTCTTAAAATAGGTAATTTTAGGATAGATGCAGTGCTATCTTACAGAGATTACAGAATGTTTACTTCTGTTGCTTCTGGACCTTTGCGGCCTGGTCCTTCTACGAATTCAACTTTTTGTCCTTCGCGGAGTGACTTTGGGTCTCCGTTTACGTTGTTAGCGTGAACGAAAAGATCCTTTCCACCGTTGTCTGGTGTAATGAATCCGAAACCTTTTTGTGAATTAAAAAACTTAATTGTTCCTCTTGACTTAGCCAAAATATCCTCATTTTCTTATGGTTACAATTTACCCTGTTTTCGGGAAATAATAGATCCCTATACAGAGTAAAGGATGAATTATACACGATCTGTTGTTTTTTTGCTTTAGAAATGATTCGAAAGGGGATTTTTCCCTTAACCGCGCCGCTTGAAATATTGGATTTCCCGCTCGTGTTTGACGGCTCCTTCCCTCGTGTCAAAAGTCCCTAAATTCCTCCTCTTACCGGTTTTAGGGTTCTTTTTTCTGGAATAAAGGCGGTATTTGCCAGAGGGGAGTTTGCGGATCATTTAAATCCCATTAACGTAGCTGCTAAATAGGCGAGGGCTCCGACGAGGGCCGCTCCAGGAAGAGTGACAATCCAGGCGAGGACAAAGCTTCTGGGTACATGCCAGCTGACGGCTCTATGGCTTTTTGCAGCTCCCACCCCTGTAATACTCCCGGCGATCATTTGTGTGGAACTGATGGGCATTCCGAGGAAGCTAGCGCCGAGAATGACGAGGGAGGCGGAGGTTTCAGCGGCAAATCCTTGGACAGGTTCTATCTCGGTAATCGAGTAGGCCATGGTTTTAATGATCCGGAAGCCTCCGGAGGCTGTGCCGAGCCCCATCACGAGGGCGCAAGCGATGATCACCCAAAGGGGGATCGCGGGAGTGGCAAGATATCCTCCCGCAAAAAGGCCTAGAGTAATGACTCCCATGCTCTTTTGGGCGTCGTTAAGTCCATGGGAGAGGGCTACAAAACAGGCAGAACCGATCTGCAAATGGCGGAAGATCTTGGCGTCGTGAGGATGTTCCTTCCGATTCAGGTAAAAATAGAGCCCTTTCATGAGGAGATAGGCAATGATGAAGCCGATGATGGGGGTGGCGAACATGGGGATGATCACTTTATTCATCAGGCCGCCCCAAAGAATGGTGACCGACCCTTGCTCGACCCAAGCAGAGCCGATCATCCCGCCGATCAGGGCATAGGAGGAGCTGCTGGGGATTCCGAAGTACCAGGTGATGAGGTTCCAAACGATTGCGCCGAAGAGGGCTGCGAGGACGACGGTCTGGGTAGTAGTCTCCGCATCGATGAGCCCGGTCGCAATCGTTTCGGCAACGCCGCTGATTTGGGTGGCTCCGATGAAGTTGAGAACGCCGGCGAGGACGATGGCCGAAAGAGGGGCCAGCACTCGGGTGGCAATGACGGTTGAGACGACATTAGCTGCATCGTGAAAGCCGTTCGTATAGTCGAAGACCAGGCCGAAAACGACGATGAGGATGATCATGGCTTCCATAAGTTTCACCTTTGCACAAAAATGAATTTTTGGCACGATTGTTCCTTTTTAACACCCTTTGAAGGAGAAGTTCTCATGAAAAAATTCTTTGCCCTATTTTTGGCCCTTCTTATTCCCGTATCAACGATTACAGCACAGGAGAAAGAAATCGTGAAAAATCCGATTGTCGTATTTGAAACTAACCAAGGTACTTTTGAAATCACTCTGAATCCAGAGGCAGCTCCTAAAACATGTGAAAACTTTCTCGGCCTCGTCGCAAAGGGGTACTACGATGGGATTGTGTTCCACCGAGTGATCAAGAATTTCATGATTCAAGGCGGAGATCCAACGGGGACGGGCGCAGGCGGGGAATCGATCTGGGGAAA
>CAZIML010000152.1:4223-4711 GCA_964540255.1 uncultured bacterium | reverse complement strand
TTTTTGTTTGCCTGAGAGAGGGAGGTTGTCGTATGATATTCCCCTTATGGAACAACCTAAAACATATTTTATTCGAACCTACGGCTGCCAGATGAATGAGCTCGATACCGAGATCATGGCTGGCCAGCTCCAAAAGAGGGGGCTTCTCCCCGTCGAAGACGAAGAGTCGGCCGATCTCCTCATATTCAATACCTGCTCGATCCGGGACCTTGCCGAGAGGAAAGTGATGGGGAAATTAGGGCGGATGGGGCGCGGTCAAAAGAAAAATACGATCATCGGCGTCACTGGGTGCATGGCGATGGCGAAAAAAGACTCCCTTTTCCGGAAATTCCCCCACCTCGACTTTGTGGTTGGAACGAACAACATCACCGACCTTGGAACTGTCTTGGACGAAGTCCTCTATACAAAGCGGCAGATTTACAAGACAGACGACCGATTTGAGGAAAATTTAGACTATCTTGTCGCTAAAAGGGACAACAAGATCAAGG
>CAZIML010000152.1:0-4213 GCA_964540255.1 uncultured bacterium | reverse complement strand
ACGCTCGAGTGGATCGAAGAAAGCCGTAAGAAAAAGATCAAGGCGTTTGTTTCGATCATCCGGGGGTGCGATAAATTTTGCACCTACTGCGTCGTCCCCTACACTCGGGGCCAAGAGGTTTCCCGCCCCCCTGAGAGCATCATCGAGGAGTGTAAAAAATTAGTTGACGCTGGCTACAAAGAGATCACCCTCCTCGGACAAAATGTGAATAGCTATGGAAAAGACCAGCCTGAGTGGAATGCACTTTTCCACGACCTTCTCTATCGGCTCGACAAGATTCCCGGGATGGAGCGGATCCGGTTCATGACCTCTCACCCGATCGACATCACCGTCGATCTGATGAAGGCGATCCGAGACCTCCCCTCCCTTTGCGAATTCGTCCATTTCCCCATCCAAGCAGGCTCCAGCCGCATTCTCAAAAAGATGCACCGGATCTACACGAAAGAACAATATTTAGAAAAAGTGGCCCAGCTTCGGGAAATCGTCCCCAACGTCTCGCTTGGAACCGACATCATCGTCGGCTTTCCTACCGAGACCGATGCTGAATTTGAAGAGACCTATGAAGTGATGAAGCAAATCCGTTATTCGCTCGCCTTTGTCTTTGCCTATAGTCCCCGCAAAGGAACTCCGGCGATGCGTTGGAAAGACGACATCCCTGAAGAGGTAAAACAAGAGCGGCTCCAGAGATTGATGGATCTTCAAGATCAGATCAGCAATGAAGAGAGAAGCCTTATGCTTGGAAACAGCTATGAGGTGCTTGTGGAGCGGTTCAACAAAGATGGGCGGATGCTGAAAGGGCGCACTCGCTGCTGGAAAAAAGTGATTTTTGAGGGGGATGAGCACCTGATCGGGACGCTGCAGCAAGTAAAAGTGCACAGTTTTAGCCATCAAACTCTCGTCGGCGAATTAGTCAAACCCGAAGCCAAACTTAAAGTGATGTAACATCAGGGCGATTGCTTGCAAAGAAAAATGAGCAAGGATCGCCATGAGGCATGGCCGCAGGATCACTGCGAAACGCAGTGGCAGGATCAAGAAAATTTCTTTTTTCTATCCTGTCGGCGTCTCGCCGATCCTGCCCGCTCGCTTCGAGCGGATCCTTGTCCCCATCCTTCTCTATGGACAAGACTTGTCATGAGATTCTTCTTGCAATCGCCCTGGATGTAACATCTTTCATTTTAGTTAACTTATATTTTATTTCATGATAAAATATATCAACTAAATTATGAAAAATAACAATTTACTACTCTCGCGCATTACTAAAGATTTTTTGGATCTCGATCCCGCGCTCACCCCAGGGCGGGAGCGGTACCGAATGGGATGGGGCGGTTCCGTTTTAGCCCCTCACAGTCAAGCTACTAAGCTTTCGAAAGAGGAGAAGCGGGCCGCAGAAAGATTGATGGCCCTGAGAGAAAGATTCAACAATTTATTTACCCATGAAGAGGCGCGGGCTGTCCCGTTATCTTCTTCCCCTCGCCTCACTCCCCCGGCCCTCCCTCCTGAGGCTACATTTCGCCCCCCCTGGTATTTTTCCCGGGGAGCGTTAGAGGCGAATCGAAAAAAGAACCCCGAGCCAATCCTTTACCTTCTGACCGAGACGAATGAGAGGGCGAAAGCAAGGCCCGTTCCGGGGAGTTCCATCCTTCTCCGCTCCTTGTGTAAGGGGAAAGGAGTGTTGAAAAGGAATCAGCAAGGACTGGTCTACTTAGATGTGGATAATCGATTCATTTCCATGATCCTCCCCTATCTCCAGTCGAATGGATTGGTCAGACCCCCCTACTTCAACCTGTTTGGATCCCCCGAAGGGGCCCACATCCCCGTCATCCCCGCTCGAGAAGGGGCCTTCCAATATTTGGACCAGGTGGCGGGAATCGATCAGGAGTTTTCTTTTCTCATTGAGGGGCTCTATTCAATGGAACCTGTTTCATGGCCCGAGGTGGAACAAGTTTGGTTTTTCAAGATTCAATCTGAGGAATTGGAGGCCTTGCGCCGCCGCCACTTCCTTCCCGCCCTCCCCGGCGGGCACCCGTTCCATATTGCGGTCGCCGTGAGACCCCGGGTGGGGGCCTCCGAGCCGCCCCGAAGACTCCCCCTCATGAGAATCAATAGCGGCTACATCGCCGCTTGATTTATTCTGAGACCTTCTTGATAATTCTTACCCATGTCACTGCCCGCAATCGCTTCCGCTTTGCCAAAGCCCCCCTCGGCACCCCCGATCCGCGCCGCTGATCTCGTTTCACGGGTCGCCCTCAAATGTTTGAAAGAGTTGGGAGCCGCCCTTCTATTAGGAGCTGCAGTAGCCTGCTTCGTCCCCTCGCCTGCGGGAATCTCTTTCATGATCAGCGCTCTTTTCGTTCAAATGAGTGTGAGCCTCTTTTTTCATTCTCTGGGAGCCTTCGCTAGCTACCAAATCAGCAAACAAACTAAACCATCGGGCCCATATCTGCGGGTCCTCTCTTTGTGCGAATGGGCGACAGGAACGAATTTTGCTATTTTTTCAGGCCTCAATACCCAAACCTTGGTCCACGAAGCAGGGCATGCTCTCGCAGCGACAGCAGTTTATAAAAACCCCCGCCCCCAAATCATCTTACAACCCTTTTTTGGAGGGCTGACTCAGTTCTACAAAACAGGATACACCTCATTTGGGAAAAAAATCGGTTCCGTGGCAGCCACTTGCCTTGTGGTTGCGAGCGGACCTGCTCTCACCCTCCTCGTTTCATCGGCTCTCTTGCTGATTGGGTTAAGCATGAAGGAGAAGTATCCTCAGTTTGGAAAATACTTGATCTGTTGGAGCCTTCTCGATTTTTACAACCACGCTCACTATGCCTATTCGGCCACTTGGGCCAACCCTTCTGATCTAACGCATGACTTTGTCCATCTGTCGGTTTTCGGCCTAAAGCCGATGACCGCAACGATTGGGATCGCAGCGATTCCTCTCATGATGATGGCAGGTTCTTATTGGAAGAAATCGGGCCAGCCGGAAGAACTCCAGCTGGCGCCAGTATAGAGAGGATTGCAAAACTTGCTTCGCGGCGAAAATTCGATGACCGCAAAGCCGATTCGCTTTTTTGTAAATCGACATAACCTCTTGGGCCTTAGGCGATTTGCAAAAAAACCGAATGGGCGCAGCGGGCGCGAATTTGCGCCCGAATGGAGTTTTGCAATCCTCTCCGCTTAGAAATCAAAGCGAGTTTGGATCGTAAGCCCTTGCAGGAAGAGATCTCCTCCTACTGGACTTCCAATCGCACGGATTTCATTCGCCAAGTAGTTCATCATATTCTGTCCCCAGAAGATGCTGAAATCGTAAGTGGCCGCAACGTCAAAATGGAATCTACGGCAGTTGAAGTAGGATCCCCAGCCGAGTCCCAATGACATATCCAAGTTTGGACGGAGCGCGTTGTAATCATCGAGGGTGACGATTTCTGGCAGTCTCCCGATTCCTCCTGGAGGCGCGTTTCTTCTTGCATCAAATGAAGTATAGAGCAAGTTGATGGCAGTGTTTCCAATGAATCTGAGGCCATAACCAAAATGCCAATCTCCATTGAATCCCGCTCTTGGACCGATCCCGATCGAACGGAAGCTATGGTGCGTCACGATTTCTGGACCATTCACCCCAGTTCCTGAATTCAGGTTATTCGTAGTGATATTGAGTTGCTGTCTGATCAAAGATCCTCTCAAACCAAAGAATGGCTCTAAAATGAACCGAGTCCCTGAATAGAAAGGACGAGAAATCTGAGCGTCGATCAAATCAATCTTATACTTCCATGTAGAAGATACAGAGGTAGCAAAAACGTTCCCATCTTGCCCATTATGCCAAGGATAAGTGAGCCAGAGGCCGTTCTGAGGAACTGCTAAGCCGTTCAGAGTCGTGATACCTGGGGCAGGCGCTACCGCAGAGGTGGTTGTGCTTCCATGAAGCCATGTATATTCAGCATACATCACCCAGTTGTCTTTGGGTCCGGCCCATCCCAATCCAACTTGGAAGCCGGGGGTGTAATCGGTGTCTTGTTTCAAGAGCTGTGCGCCTACTGGTGAAGGAGCCGTTGTACCACTCTGAACGTTTCCAGAAACAGTGCCCACATAGGGAACTGCCAGAATCATTCCATCTTGCTGAACATCCCAGTAGATGAAATTGGCTGTGATGAATGTGTCCCAACCACATCGGGTATCGATATCAGCAGGCTCGCTGTAAGCGGAGGGAGTGCAGCATGGATCG
>CAZIML010000151.1:0-4719 GCA_964540255.1 uncultured bacterium | reverse complement strand
AGTGGATGCGTGGGAACTTTGGAAGAAAACAAAGAAATCAATTCATCTATCGAATGCAATCGGGAGTGTGGTATTGGCATTCTTAGCATATTCTGCGGTTTTTGTAATTTTAATCATGAAACTGACAGGATGGGCTTAATGAGAGTTATTGCTTTAATTTTTTTTATTTTATTCGCACATGGAATTTATGCGAAATGCTCCGCGGTTCCCGAATCTGCGAGAAATAAATATGCCTCCGATATGTTTGGGGCTTTTGTTACACAGTCCCAGGGGAAGTCTACAATCGCTTTTTTTCAGTTTGATGTGGCGCGGGAAGAGGCTAAAAAAGCTGGTGAAAACATTCTTAATCTAATTGCAATTGAGAAATTGTTTGTATGGTACCGGATGTACGGTTCTTCATTGAAATTATTTTACAGAAACCCAGCAGGTGATGATCGTATTAATGGAGAATATAAACCTCGTTCAAAATTTAATACGTTGGGAAATTATGAATCTGAATGGGGTAATGATCCAGAACAAGCTCGATTGATTCGAGAGTTCATGTTTGGCGTGGGGGAAGTGATCTCAGGAGTATTGTGTGCAACAGTGACCGGAGGATCATTCGGTTACTTTGCCGGGGCTATTGCTATCGATGGCGGATACCGGATGTTTAGTTCTCTGAATACTCTTTGGACACAGCACCAAACTGCATTACTAGCTCTGAAAAGTTGGGAACAAACCGCATTAAAACCTGCGATTCAGCAGTAAAAAAATGGAGCAGCGCTCTCACTGGTTTTAATAGACCAGTTTTTCTCGCTGTAGAAAAAGATGAAATTTTACTCTTTAGGTATATCGATCCTGGTGGGGGTTGTTTTTTGGTTCATACCGGAGCCGGAGGGGGTGGCAGATCGGGGTTGGGAGCTGTTTGCCCTTTTTTCCGCCACGATGACAGCGATCATTTTAAAGCCTTTTCCTATGGGCGTCGTCTCGATCTTGTCGCTCACTGTCGCTGTGATCACCAACACGCTCACTTTTTCAGAAGCGTTCAGCGGTTTTAGCAACGACATTGTTTGGCTCGTGGTCTTTGCCTTTTTTGTATCGCGCGCCTTTATCATGACAGGTCTTGGGAATCGGATGGCTTATCAGGTGATGAGCCTTCTTGGAAAAAATAGCTTAGGACTTGGGTATGGACTTGCTGCGACCGATTTGATCCTCGCCCCCACGATTCCGAGCATGACCGCCCGCGTCGGGGGCATTGTCTACCCGATTGTGAGGGCTCTTGCCGATGTCTTTACCGGCCCCTCGCACGATCCTAAAATGGGAGGCTATCTCGCTTTGACCGCCTTTCAGTGTTCTGCGATCACGGGAGCGATGTTTTTGACTGCGATGGCGGGCAATCCGTTGATTGTTCAGCTCGCTGAAGCGCAAGGGGTGGCCATTTCATGGGGGAGTTGGACCCTTGCTGCAATCGTTCCAGGTCTTTTGAGCTTGATCATCGTCCCCTATCTTATCTACCGAATTGCTTCGCCGACCGTTCGGCAAACGCCCCATGCAAAACAGATGGCTGCCGACCGGCTGAAAAAAATGGGGCCGATGAAAGTCACCGAATGGATCATGGCGGCGACTTTAGTTTTGATGATCACTCTTTGGATCATCGGTCCTTCCTTCGGGATGAAAGCTGTCTCTGCCGCGATGATCGGCCTTGCGATCCTCCTTTTGAGCGGCACTTTAAAGTGGAAGGATGTGATCGAAGAGACGGGAGCTTGGGACACCTTCATCTGGTTTGGAACTCTCGTCACCTTGTCGGGATTCCTCAATCAATTTGGCCTCACAACCTGGTTTAGCCACTGGGTGGTCGGCTATATCTCAGGTTTTGAGTGGGTCGTCGGCTTTGTTTTCCTTTCGCTCATCTATTTTTATAGCCACTATTTCTTTGCGAGCAACGTCGCTCACGTTGGAGCGATGTACGCTCCGCTCCTTATCGTCGCTATCGCTCTCGGCACCCCTCCGGAGCTTGCCGCCCTCACCCTTGCCTTTTTCAGCAATCTCTTCGGGGGGCTCACTCATTACGGCTCGGGACCCGCCCCTATCCTCTTTGGAGCGGGATTTGTCTCAGTCTCTACCTGGTGGAGAGTCGGATTGATTGTGAGCTGTGCGAACATCCTCATTTGGATGGTGTGCGGCGGCCTTTGGTGGAAAATTTTGGGTCTTTGGTGATATACTGCAACCACTCTAAAAGTGTGAATCTGCCAGCGTCGGGCAGCCACTGAATTTCGACCTGCGTCCATCGCTCAACTTATTCAAGTTGAGCTGCTTCCTCATCGGCTACGCCTGGCCGAAATTCAGGGCGCCTCCTTCGCAGATTCACACTTTTAGAGTGGTCGCAGTACATTTTTCCTTGCGCAAATAGCCCTCCATTCTCATAGTTCGGATTGAAAGGTGAGTGATGATTCGATTCCTTGTTCTATCTTCGTTTTTACTCTTCTCCCCCTCCCGAATCTCGATGAGCAAACCGGCTGATCAGGTGGAAGTGGTCGAAGATGCAAATGAAGATGAGGCTGATGAGTATCCTGTTTGGGCAGGTCCAGGCTGGTATTGGGGGGTCTACATCTCCAATGAAAATGACTACTGGAATCATTACAATCAACACTACCAGAACCGTCAGGGGAATCGCCCAGATGACGGTAGACAAAAACAAAGGACGTTATGAAAAAAATCCTCTTTTTGATCCTTTTTGGAATTTCTGCTGCATCGCTTCAAGGAATGGTTCGGGCCGGCGTCAATGTGGGTCCTGAACCTGTCGACGATGGTGTCTATTACGACACGTGGTATGGCCCGGGTTGGTACTATGGGAACTACTATTATGACTATCCCTCCTACTATGCATGGCGCCAAAGATACTACTATGGCGGGCCCTACTACTGGCGGGGGAATCACTACTACCGAGATCATCATGGACACTACCATCATGATGGACACCATGGCGGCGGTCATCATGGCGGCGGTGGCCACCACCACTAACCCTTGATTTTATTTAACTTTGGGATGAAAATCGTAGGTTCATGAGGTTTTTAATGTTTCGTGAATTCATCCCAAAGTCATATCACTATCTTCGAAAGGGGTATACCCTCTCCACTTTTCAGAAAGACCTTATTGCGGGAGTCACTGTCGGCATCATCGCGCTCCCTTTAGCGATGGCCTTTGCGATCGCCTCGGGAACCACTCCTGAAAGGGGTCTCATCACAGCAATTGTCGCTGGCTTTCTCATCTCGGCGTTAGGAGGAAGCAGAATTCAAATCGGCGGGCCCACAGGAGCTTTCGTCGTCATCATTTACGATATCATTCAACGAACGGGATATGAGGGGTTGGCAGTCTCAACACTCATCGCGGCGGTTCTCCTCGTCCTTTTCGGCCTTTTCAAGCTCGGCTCTTGGATTAAGTACGTTCCCAACCCGCTGGTCACCGGATTCACAACCGGAATCGCTCTGATCATCTTTTCCTCTCAGATCAAAGATTTTTTTGGCCTCAATATGGGAGTTCCCCCCGCTGATTTTGTCGATAAATGGGGAGCTTACTTTGAGGCCCGCTCATCGATCCATATGCCCACTTTTCTCTTAAGCTGCGGGAGCTTGGCGGCCATCCTTGCCATCCGTAGATTCATTCCCAAGCTTCCGTGGGGCATCGGCGCGATTGTTTTAGCGACTCTCGTTTCTTATTTCTTTGATCTTCCTGTAGAGACGATTCAGACGAAATTTGGAGGGATCTCAAGCCAATTACCCCTTCCTTCCTTCCCTACGCTCCATATTCCGGATGGGATGTTATCTGAAATCCTAATGGATGGATTTACGATCGCATTTTTAGCTGCGATCGAATCGCTCCTTTCTGCGGTGATCGGCGATGGGATGATCGGCGGGCGCCATAAGTCAAACTGTGAACTTGTTGGGCAGGGGATTGCGAATTTCGGATCGATTCTCTTTGGAGGAATCCCCGCAACAGGGGCGATCGCTCGGACTGCCGCGAACGTAAAAACAGGGGGGCAAACTCCAGTTGCCGGGATGGTTCATGCAGCGACCCTCTTCCTCATCGTCCTTTTTCTCGCCCCCATTGTGAGCCTCATTCCTCTCTCAGCTCTTGCCGCCGTGTTGATGATGGTCGCGTGGAATATGTCGGAAGCAAGCCACTTCATCCGCCTCCTGAGAGCTCCCATCGGGGATGTGGCCATCCTTCTCACCGCCTTCCTTCTTACAGTCTTTGTCGATATTACCGTTGCGATCACGCTGGGAATGATCCTCGCCTCATTCCTCTTTATGAAACGGATGAGTCAGCTCTCCAAAACAACGCAGCTCACCTCGTTCTTTCATGAGAAAGAAGGGGAATTCCCTGAAAAAGAAGATCCCGATGCGATTTCTAAGAAAAAGATTCCCTCAAACGTCGAAGTTTACGAGATCGAGGGCCCGTTCTTTTTTGGAACGGCTGACATCCTCAAAGATGTTTTGATGAATTTTGAAAAAGCCCCGAAAGTCTTTATTTTGCGCCTTCGCCATGTCCCCATGGTCGATGCGTCCGGAATGAATGGGATCAAAGAGTTTTATGAGAAATGTCAACGAAGCGGTACAAAGCTCCTTCTTTCAGGAGTTCGCGGGCAGACAGAAAAAGATCTGAAAAAATTTGGTCTGATTCATCTCATCGGTGAGGGAAATATCTTCCCTCACATCGATGCAGCTCTGAAACGAGCTCTCC
>CAZIML010000150.1:0-4751 GCA_964540255.1 uncultured bacterium | reverse complement strand
AGGCCTTCCTGCTGTTGCTGGACCTGCTACTGTTGAAGTCATATTACATCCGTATGTTTAAATTAAATCAAACAAATTATATCAAAAACGCAATTAAACTTAAACACCAATCATTAACTGGATAACAAGCATAAAAATGTGAAGAAATCCCGATAAACGAATCATTTTTGATCCCCTATTGCCCAAAAGGGGGGGTTCCTAGTAAAGTATCCCTTTTGCCCAGATGGTGAAATTGGTAGACATGCCAGATTTAGGTTCTGGTGCCGCAAGGCGTGTAGGTTCGAGTCCTATTCTGGGCAATAAATGAAAACGCTGAATGCTGAACGCTGAGCGCTGAACGATGTCGGGGCTAACGCCCCCGCTTCCCCAAAAGTGGCGTCACATTCTTTTCACTTCAGCGTTCAGCCTTCAGCGTTCAGCGTTTAACTATGGGAGTTTTTGAATGCGCCGTTCGATTTGTTTTTGCGAACCCAATGCCGCCTTGGCTGGGGACACCTCAGATTGGAGATTTGTTTATACCACAGCGAGCCACCTCCCGAAGGGAGCGAAGCTGAGATTCGATATTGAAAGCAAGGGGCGTCCTGTCGACTGGCAAATCCCTTCCACCAATGTGAAGGAGAAAACGAATGTGATTTGGGCCGAAATTCCCGGCGGCAAGACAATCAGCGCAACCCAAGTTGAACATCCTCAGCACCTCACTCCCTCTTTTGAATTCACCCTACCGACCGAACTCAAACCCGGCGACAACGTCATCATCTCAATGAAAGGGAACGCTGCCCAAAAAGGAGTTCAGCGAAGAAGACCCTTCCATCTCTTCATCGACCCGAAAGGAAAAGGGGACTATAAAGAGAGCGAAACATTTTTCCTCGACGTCCGAGGCAATCATCTCAAAACACTGAGAATCATCACCCCCTCCCTCGTCTCCCGCAATAAGCGATTCGACGTGATCGTCCGCTTTGAGGACATTTTCGGCAACTTGACCAGCAACGCGCCTGAAGGAACCCTCATCGATTTAAGCTATGAACACTTAAGAGAAAACCTCAATTGGAAGCTTTTTGTCCCCGAAACCGGCTTCATCGCTCTTCCCAACCTCTACTTCAATGAGCCGGGCATTTACAAAATTCAACTGCGCAATTTAAGAACGAAAGAACACTTTTTCTCTCCTCCGATCAAGTGCCTTCCCGAAGGAGCTTTGAGCCTTTATTGGGGAGTGCTCCATGGCGAATCGGAGCGGATTGATTCAGCAGAAAACATCGAATCGTTCCTCCGCCACATGCGGGATGATCGGGCATTGCAGTTTTTTGCCTCCTCTTGCTTCGACAGCGAAGAGGAAACCTCCAACGACGTCTGGAAGGCGATCAACCAGCAAGTCGCCGAATTCAACGAAGATGATCGTTTCGTCGCCCTCCTCGGCTTCCAGTGGCAAGGAGAACCCAAAGAAGAAGGGGTTCGCCACTTTGTCTATTCTAAAGATAGCAAGCCCATTATGCGCCGGAAAGATACAAAGAATAACTCGCTGAAAAAAATCTACAAAACGAATAACCCGAAAGAGATGATCGCGATCCCCTCTTTCACGATGGGAAAATCGACTTCTTACGACTTTGCCGATTTCAATCCAGAGTTTGAGCGGGTCGCCGAAATCTACAACGCATGGGGCTCATCCGAGTGCACCTCGAAAGAGGGAAATCTCCGTCCGATCCAGGGGGGAAAAACTGGGATTCAAGAAACGGCTGAGGGGTCGCTCCAAAAAGCGCTCAATCACGGGTGCCGTTTCGGGTTTGTCGCGGGCGGATTCGACGACCGGGGCCCTTACAGCGGCCTCTTTGACGCCGATCAGTCGCAATATACTCCAGGTCTCACGGCCATCTTAGCTAAGGAACACAGCCGAAGCTCCCTCTTTGAGGCGCTCCAAGCCCGCTCTTGCTATGCGACCACTGGCGAAAGGATGATCCTCGGCCTTCACATTGCTGGATTTGGAATGGGGTCTGAAATTGAGACGAAAGCGCGGCCTGGCCTTGAGTTCAACCGCCACATCACCGGTTACTGCATCGGGACTCAACCTTTATCAGAAGCCCATTTGATCCGGAACGGGAAAGTATTCCGGAAACTCGAACCGAAGGGAGACACCGTTGAATTCGAAATCGACGACACTGATCTTCTCAGCCAAATCGCCCTTGAACCCAAAGAGGAGCGCCCTCCCTTTGTCTACTACTACCTCCGCGTCGTTCAAACAGATGGGCACATTGGCTGGACCTCCCCGATTTGGGTCGATCTCACCTCGCGCACAGCTCCATTAGCTGCCGGCAAAAAGGTGAAAAAGAAAATCAAAGAAAGCGAATAAAGAGAACGCTGAAGGATGAAGGCTGAATGCTGAATGATGTCGGGGCTAACGCCCCCGCTGCCCCGAATTCGCCCCGTCATTCATCACTTCAGCCTTCGGCGTTCAGCGATCAGCCTTCTTCTCTAGTTCTGGGTTCTACTTCACCGCGGAGAAGAGAAATTCTCAATTTCTTCTCCATCCCCTTCACACAGGCAAGTCCCGATTTTGATGAAACTCAGGTCATTTTCAAAGGGGACCCTGCCGCTTTTGCCACCGAAGTCGCTCACCGTAAAGCCCTTTGCCTCAAGGAACGCTTCCCCGATCAGGTGATTCTCACCGCCGATACGATCGTTTATCGAGAAAAAAAAGTGTTTCTCAAACCCGAAAGCATGGAAGAGGCCCACGGAATGTTGAGAGAACTCGCGGGAAAAGAGCATCAGGTTTTCACAGGGGTGTGCGTCTTAAGAAAAAATGAGTCGTTTCTCGACGCCGAACAATCGTCGGTTTTCTTTCACGAACTCACTGACGCTCAGATCCGTAACTATCATAACCATATCCTTCCCCTCGACAAGGCCGGAGGGTATGCCATTCAAAAAAGTGGAAGTCTCATTGTCAAAAGAATCGAGGGGTGTTATTACAACATCATGGGGCTGCCCATCCACACGGTGCGCCGGCTCCTGCTCAAAGCAGGGATCGATTTATGGAACTTTCTGAAGTAAACGCAAAATGCAAAACGCTAAATGCAAAACGATGTCGGGGCTTTCGCCCCCGCTTCCCCAAAGTAAACGCAAAACGCAAAATGCTAAACGCAGAACGATGTCGGGGCTTACGCCCCCGCTTCCCCAGATGGCTGACTCAATTCTTCAGTTTTGCATTTTGCATTTTGCATTTTGCGTTTCCCTGTTTTGCGTTTTGCGTTCCCAAAGAGGTTGATGAACTCAAACTCCACTCCCTCTATTTGATGCAGCAAAATCAGATCGAAGAGTCGATTAATAAGTACCGGGAATACTCGGCGATGACGGGACGGCACGATTTTGAAGTGCTCCAACAAATGGGACTGATCCTTTTACAAAAAGGGATTCAGTCTCAAGATAATCAGGCGTTCATGATGACGCTGTTCGGTGCAGGATTATCTGGATCTGCCACAGCGCTCGAGATTTTGGAAAAAGGGATGAGCCACCCCGATCCCCAAGTCCAAATGCTCTCGATGCACTTCATCGCTAAAATTGAGGACGACCGATCGACCGAAGTGCTCCATAAGGCGATGGGCTCCGATTATTTGGCGATCCGAATGGAGGCGGCCTTCTATTTAGCTCAGAGAAAACATCCGCATGCTGTGGGGCAAATCGAGGGGCTCATGTATCGCCTTCCCCCTGCGTTTAAGCCCTATTTCCCTTCCCTCTTCGCTCTTCTGGGAACCTCTGATGCGACCCATGCGCTAAAGAGGTTGATCGAAGATCCCGATCCCCAAACAAGAGTCGAATCGATTTTGAATGTGGCCCGCTTGGGAAGAGACGATTTTTTGCCCATGCTGAGAAAAAGACTCACCCATAGCCATATCGCCGAGTTAGAAGCGTCGATTTTTGCAATGGGAGCTTTGAGAGATAGCCACTCGATCCCTCGGTTGAAAAAACTGCTGAGTTCTCCCACCGATACGATCCGCTTGGCTGCTGGAATGGCTCTCTACCACTTGGGAGATCGATCAGGAGTGGATCTAATCGGCCAGCTAGCTAAAGAGTCGAACCTGTTTGCCATCGGGGCGCTCGGAGCGATCAGTGAGAGCGAGGAGACGCTGGCAAGCTTGGTTGGATCTGACGATCTACAGGTTCGATTGAATGCAGCGATCTCTCTTTTGCAAAGAAAAGATCCCCGCTGCTTAGCTGCTCTCTCGGAAATTTTGATCGAAGACACGAGAAACTTGGCTTACCATCCCTTCAGTTCAGTGGGGAGAACTTTGTCGGCTGTAAAAGCAGTCCCTGCTGCCGAATTGAGAGCGAAAGACCCCACTCTTGATCTCAGTTACTCTTTTGCCATGCGGGAACATTTGCTGAGAGAAGCTCTCCATCTCCCTGAGGGAGATTTTTTACGGCTCGCGCGCCAAATTTTTAAAAAAGGGCAGGCCGATCTCGTTCCAACAACGATTGCTCTTTTAGAAAATCTTCAGACCGAAAATGCGATCGCCCTCTTAAAAGAAGGGGCCGAAAAAATTTCATTTCCTTTGATTCGGGACTATTGCCACTTAGCTCTTTTCCGCCTCAAACAACCAGGCCCCTACGAAGAGCATGTGAACCACTGGGTGATGAATCAAAAAGGAGCCGATTTGATTCAACTCAAACAGCTCCTCCCTTGGAAATATCGACTCGAACAATCAGACTATGCACTGAGCGCTGAAGAAACTTCCCGCCTTCTCATCGAATCGTTTTTAACGATT
>CAZIML010000149.1:0-4782 GCA_964540255.1 uncultured bacterium | reverse complement strand
GATATCGGCTATCTCCCTGGGACAAAAGAAGAGAAGCTCTATCATTGGATGTAGCCGATCTACGACAACCTTGAATTCCTCTGCTCTACCACAAGCGGAGAAGGGAATGGGGCTGCAACGCTCGAATTCATCATGGAGAGCAAGAAGATCGAGATGGAGGCGGTCACCTACATCCGGGGCCGTTCGCTCCCCAAGATGTATATGATCATCGATGAGGCGCAAAACTTGACTCCCCATGAGGTGAAGACGATCATTTCGCGGGCTGGCAAAGGGACGAAGGTGATTTTGACAGGGGATGCGACGCAGATCGACAACCCTTATCTTGATCAAGACTCAAATGGTCTTACCTACATCGTCAATCGCTTCAAAAATCACCGCATCTACGGACACATGTTCCTAGAGAGAACTGAGCGCTCCGAGCTCGCTTCGATTGCGGCTGAAATCCTATAAGAATGCAAAAGGCCGGGAAGAAATTCCCGGCCTGTCCTCTATGAGAGAGCTCAAGTGCTTATTTCTTGATGTGCTTGCTGAGAGCGCCAGCCATTTTGAGCATATCGATTGAGCGGTTTCCTAAAACTTTTCCCAATTTCGCATCTGGGTTGATCATTCTTCTGTTTTTTGTGTCCTGCAATTTTTTCGCTTTGATATAAACCCAAACTTTTTTCACAACTTGGGGGCGTGTTGATTTTTTCGATCCGACGATTTCAGCGAGATCATCCGACAAACTGTAGGTGATTTGAGTTAATCCCCCGCCTCTTTTTCCAGACGACTTTTTTCTTGGTGCTTTTCTAGCTTTTTTAGCCTTTTTCGCTTTTCTTACTGCCATACTTCATTTCCTTCTGTTTGGTCCGATCGGGAACATTCATTTCCAAATCTTCTAATAGTTGGTGTAAATTCTTTTTCGAATTCGCGCAACATTTTTTTTTGAAAAAGGCGATTTTTATTCTGAGATCTGTTAGCAATAAGATGAAAAAGGGAGATTGCGAGGTCTATTGTGGTTGAGAAAACGGAGAGGTTTGAAACTTTTGTACGCCGTTTTTCTAAAGGGTGTGCTTGGACCGTTTTTTTTATTGGATTATTTTTCTTCCTCAGTTGGCAATTAGGTTATTATTCTCCCCTGTATTGCCCCTTCATCGAGTGGCCCATCCCCTATTCAGCTGTTCTCTCGATCTTTTTTGCTGGAATTGCTTTTTTGAATGTCATTTATTTCCCTCGATTTCCTCTCTATCGGTGGCTAGGGGGCGTGATTCTTCTGATCGCAGGGATGAGACTCATTGAAACGGTCTTTCAACTCAATCTAGGACTCTCTTTCATTCTTCAAAAAACCCTCTTCACTTCTTCCTCCATCTTCCCGCCTATGGTCGTGGTGGGGGCGATCAATTTTTTTCTGATCGGCCTTGTCTTATTGTTTTGGCCACAGAAAAAGCGGACTTTAGGATTCAGCACATTCTCCACTTTTGCCTCGATCCTCCTTGTTTTCATCTCGCTGCAGGCTCTCGTGATCTATCTTCTCCCCATCGAACCTGAAGATCTAGTAGAGCAGGTTCCGATCCATTACTATTCAGCAGCTCTTCAAGCCATTTTTGCTTTTGGATGGTTTGGCTGGAACTTGCACTTAGATTTAGTGCAAAAAATTAGGGTCACAAAATGGATGCCTTTGATTATTGTTGCCGTCATTTTGTTCCTTCATGCTTTTTTTGTGATTGCTTTCGTAGCTCAATCAAAAGAATCTGTTTACCAATCGATTTCATACGAAGCAAAAAATCTTGAGTATTTAATCCAAACTCATGTCACTGAAATACAACATGCCTTAGTGCGTCAGTCAAACCGGATTGCTTCTTCGAAGACATTCGATCTCCAATTTTTGTTATCCGATGGGCAGAGATATTTAGATGATGAGCCCGCCTTGGTCACGCTCGGATGGTTAGATGACCGGTTCGAACTGCAAAAACAGATTGCCAAAGAGGGAAATCAGGCGCTGTATCTCTTTTCAATCCCCGTCGAGATTCGCGAAATGATTCTAAAACAGGGAAGCTCTGTTGAGATAATCAATTATTTTGATCGAACTCATCAAAGATATGTTTCATTAGCTCCCGTCTTTTGGGATAGCAAGTTTCAGGGGGCAAGTTTCTTTTTCTTAGACTTAAGGGAGTTGCTGATTTACCTCGATCACGATGTGGGATTAAAAAAATTTCAGGTGGGGTTATTTTATGATGGGATGGAGCTATATCAAAGTGCCAACACTCATCCTGAGTTAAAAATTTTTGGATCGCTTGATAGCCGATTTGCGATTTCTAGTGTTCCATTCGAGCTTCGACTGACCTTGATCGAGATGTTCTCATTTCAAAAAATCGGTAAGTTTCTTCTCATTACGGTTTCTGTCGCAGTTTTTATTGGAGCTTTTTTATCTGGGATTTCTCTTTACTTGTTTCAAAAGATGAAAGAAAAGGCTCGCTTATTGGAGCAGTTAAACCATCACTTAGATGTCTCGTTTGCAATCATGCGAGTGATGAACAAGGCATCCACGATCCAACAGGCTTCTGATTCAATTTTAGAGATATTGCATCGAGAATATGGATGGGAGATATTGTTATATTGGAGGATAGACCCGAAGAGCCGTGGTTTAAGTCTGATTGACTTCAATACGATTTCACCTTCTTCTTTCAAACGTTTTCAAAGTGCAACGAATGGCCTTAGCCCTGAATCGAGTCTCGCTGTCTATGCAGCTTTTGAAAAGGAGGAATTTGTTTGGTCTCAAGATTTTGGAAGTGAGTCGTATTCCCGTTCGGCAGCAGCGAAAGAGGAGGGGATCCGTGGGGCGGTTACAATCCCTGTTTTTGAAAAGGGGGAGGCTGTAGGCGTGCTTGAGCTTTTCAAGACAACGTATTTAGAGGAAAAGCCAGACGAAGAGTGGCTCAATTTTATTGCGATAGCGATTCGCGAATTTTCTCGATTCATTCTCCGAAGCGAAGCTCAAGTTGCTAATAGCGAGTTGGCTGCGATGGTGAACGCAGCACCAGTGGCTGTCTACACTCTGGATCTTCATTATCGCATTCAAAGATGGAATCGGGCAGCAGAGCTTCTTTATGGGTGGACTGAGAGTGAAATGGCTCAAAAAGATGTCCGAGACTTGTTTCCTCCTGATCGGACGTCCGATTTAGACAAATTGATGAGCATATATCGGAAAGAATCGACCGATTTGTATTATCAAACTGTGAGACTCAAAAAAGATAAAACCTCAATTCCTGTAGGAATTTACTATTCCCCAATTCTCGATGAAAATGGAAACTTGACCCGAGTTCTTGTCATCACTCGAGATATTACGGAGCAGATCAGAGTGGAACAGGGGAAGGATGAATTTATTTCCATGGTAAGCCATGAGTTGAGAACTCCTCTCACTTCAATCATGGGCGCTCTTGGAATCATTCAGCAAAAAGTTCCATTGGAGGGGGAAATGATGGACCTTTTTTCGTTAGCAATAAGGAATTCAAAGAGGCTGGCTCAATTGATCGATGACATCATTGATATTGAAAAAATCCAACTGAACCGCTTTGAAATCCATCTCCGACCGGTTGTTGTTGTTGACGCTGTGAAAGAGGCGGCGGAGACTTCTTCGGTCATTGCAAAAGCAAACCAGGTTTCTCTTGTTATTAAAGAGGCGCTTCCTACTGCTCAAATTCAGGGGGATTTTGGCCGGTTGGTCCAAGTGCTTCTGAATCTCATATCGAACGCGATAAAGTTTTCTTCCCCAGGGAAAAGTGTCTCGATCTCGATGGAAAAAAGAGGGGATCTCGTCAGAATTTCAATCGAGGACCAAGGGATTGGGATCGAAGAATCTTTGAAGCCGCTCATTTGGAATAAATTTGTGAAAGGGCAAGGGGGAGATACGAAATCGAAAGGGACGGGGTTAGGGCTCACAATCGTTCAAAATTTGGTCGAGCAGATGGGGGGAAGTGTCGGATTCACGTCAGAGAAAAATGTCGGTTCTACTTTCTACATTGAATTTCCACTTATAAAGTAAGCAGAATCCCTTTAATCACCATTGGGAATAGAAGGGGATCGAGCGGTTTATGGATGGTGTCGATAATCCCTGTTTCAGTAGTCTTTAAATCATCTTTTTTTGGGTGATTCTTACTCAATAAAACAACTGGAACGGACTGGATTTCAGGTGTTCTTCTTGCTTCAATCCATTCTGCAAACAAATTTTTAGAACCCTCTTCCCCCAAAAGAATCAGATGAGGAAGGAGCGTTTTTGCTTCGCTGACACCCTCTGATAGAGTATTCGCCGTTTTTACTTGCGCGAACAAAAGTTTTTCGATGCAAAATTTTGCGATCGATGAAGTTTCACGGTCGGGTTCAATGATCAAAATTCGGGCTTTTTTTGCGTCGATTCCCATAGGGTACATTTAAGAAGGTTCTACGGAATTTTGTCATGAAAATTTTTTTCTTGCACGATTTTTTCTCTTCCTAGAAACTGACTATACTTAGTAAGGGTGAATCTATCCGAAGAATTTTAGCAATTATTCCATGTTATAATGTGGACTCGTATTGCGGCCCGGTGATCGATCAAACAATCGGTTTAGTCGATCGTTTGATTGCGATTAACGATGGATCGACGGATCGGACCTCTTTCATTTTGAAAGAAGCTCATAAAAAACATCTAGGCAAAATGGAGCTGATTGATTTCCCTGAAAATCGAGGTAAAGGGGTGGCTCTCTTAGAAGGGATGAAGGCGGCTATAAGAGGAGGTGAGTTCAGTGTATTAGTCACATTGGATTCTGA
>CAZIML010000148.1:0-4804 GCA_964540255.1 uncultured bacterium | reverse complement strand
GAGAAGACAGCCTACCGAGGGAAACACGTTGGGTTCGTCTTTCAAACTTTTAATTTAGTTCCGATGCTTACCTGCGCCGAAAATGCGGCCGTTCCCTTGATTTTAAACGGAAGTTCCGAAGAAGCTGCCGAAAAAAGGGGGGAGGAAATCCTTGTAAAATTAGGGATCGGAGAAAAAGCCCACGTAACTCCGATCGAACTCTCAGGGGGGCAGCAGCAAAGGGTCGCCATCGCAAGAAGCATGATCCATGAGCCAAAATTGATCGTTTGCGACGAGCCCACCGCCTACCTCGACCACGAGGCGGGCCAACGAGCCATGGATCTCTTGAAAACCACCGCCCTCTCCCCTGACCGGGCCCTCATTGTTGTGACCCACGACCCCCGCATTTTCCCCTTCGCCGACAGGATCATCAAATTGGAAGATGGGCGGATCGTAAACTAGCTTGCAATTTTGCCCCTCCCATTCTATACTATACAGTGATGAAAAACAAAACTTTGATTTTATCGACCGGCCTGGCGATGTTTTCTATGTTCTTCGGGTCAGGCAATCTCGTATTTCCCCTCGTCGTTGGACAAATGAGCGATGGCCACTTTGGCCTCGCAAGCCTCGGCATCCTCCTGACGGGCGTCCTCGTCCCCTTCCTCGGCATCCTAGCAATGCTCCTTTTCAATGGAAGTTCGAATGAGTTTTTTGGAAGGCTCGGCAAACCGGCCACTTTCTGGTTTCCCCTGATCGCCCTTTCGCTGATGGGCCCTTTTGGAGTCCTAGCAAGGTGCATCACAGTCGCTCACGGTTCGTTCCGCCTTCTCCTTCCCGACACCTCCCTCTGGCTTTTTAGCATCATCGCCTGTGGAGTGATTTTTTTATTGACGATCAGCAAAAATCGGATCGTTCCCCTCCTCGGCACCGTCCTCACCCCGCTCCTTCTTATTTCTCTCGCGGCGATCGCCATTTTCGGCCTCGCATCAGTCGATCTCCCTGCAGTGAGCGAAAGTGGAAGCTGGGCTAGTTTCAAAACAGGGATTTTCCAAGGGTACCAAACCATGGATCTCCTTGCCGCCTTCTTCTTTTCAGCCTTCGTCATCAAACACCTGAAGGAACATAAAGCAACCCAAGATGGAACCAACTCCCTTCCGATCTTCATGAAAGCCTCTCTGATCGGAGCCGGCCTCCTTTCGCTCATTTATTTTGTCCTTGTTCTTCTTGGAGCTATGTATGCTCCACAGCTTGCCTCGATTCCCCCGCAAGAAATGCTTGGATTCGTCGCGAAAGCCGCCATCGGTCCCTGGGCAGCTCCTGTGGTTTGCGTAGCGGTCGTCCTCGCATGCTTGACTACAGCGATCGTCCTTACCTCCCTTTTCGCTGACTTCCTGAAAAAAGAGGTGACAAAAGAAAAAATCGGCAACAAAACCGCCATCATCACCACTCTTTTGATCGCCTTCTTTACCTCGACCCTTGAGTTTTCAGGAATTGCAAAAATTCTTGGACCGATTTTGGAGGCCATTTATCCGGCCCTGGTCGTCCTCACAGTCCTCAGCATTTTCCATAAGCTTTGGGGCTGGAGCACCGTGAGAATGCCGATTGCGATCGCCTTCGTTGCGAAAATTTTAGCGAGAGCGATCTGATGGACTGTCCTTGCTGCTCCGGTAAACCCTATGCCGAGTGCTGCAAGCCCTACCATGATGGTCAGCTCCCCCCCACTCCCCTCGCCCTCATGCGTTCCCGCTACAGCGCCTACGCCCTCGGGAACGCCCAATACATCATCGAGACGACTCATCCCAAAAGCCCCTACATAGAAAAAAATCGGAAAAAATGGATCGATGCGATCCTCCAATTTTGCCACTCAACCCGCTTCGAAAAACTAGAAATTTTAGGCCACGGAGAAAATTGGGTCCATTTTGCCGCCCACCTACGGCAAGAGAAGGAGCTCATTTTAAACGAGAGGAGCACCTTCGAAAAAGTAGATGGGAAGTGGCTCTATGTTAAAGGAATCATCCATCAATAAGGAGCTTTGAGTATGGCTGCCCCTGCGATCGGTCGGAACGAGCGATTTGCGTCACTCATCCCCGACGAAAACAAACCCTGCGACCGAGAGGGATGTGCACAAAAAGCCTCGCTGATTTGCAACCGCTGTTTTCAAACAAGCTACTGTAGTGAGATGTGCCGAAGAAACCATTGGTCCGATCACAAATTCCATTGTTCAAGAATCGAGACCAACGAGGTCATTCGGACGCTGAGAGACGGTTCGTCTAAGCTCCAAGAAAAGCTACAGAACGAATATGCACGGACTAAAGAGACAACGAACCACCTTGAACGTAAGAAGTCCGACCCCATTTTATTGGATTTACAAATCTCCATCAACTCAACGATGCTTGGGATCTTTCGTGCATCGAAGGTCTTTCTCGAAGGGCGGAAAGCCGAGGTCCCTGAAGAAGAATTCAGAGAACTCGACTCATTGATTGATGAACGAGAAACTGTTATCGCCCACTATCAAAGATTGCTAAGCTCTACACACAGAGCGAACCCAGCACCAGCCCCAGAGTGATCAATACGGGCAGCCTTACTGGTTTGACTCTGTAGAGAGAGTGGCCGATATTTAAAAGGCACAAGACGATGAGCGCAGGATAAAGGGCTTCCAATAATGGGCCCCAAAGCTTCACAATTCCGCTGAATCCAAGGTTTGCCAAAATCGCAGTGATCCCGAGAGTGGCGCCAAGAGAGACCCGATCCCCCACCCTCCCCTTCAATAAATCTTTTTGCAGATATTGAGAAAAGACCGCAGCGAGCGAGATCGCAGTAGTAAGGCAAGCGAGGAAGACAGCAAGAGCCGAAACAACTCCTCCAAAAGGCCCTAAAACCTGGATCGCGATTTTCTGCAAGAGCTCCTCAGGAGCCGCTTCCCCCAAAGTCCAACTATGGTGAGCAGAAATCCAGCAAAGACCAATATAGGTCGCCATCAACAGAAACGATGCGATCAGACTCGCCTGAGTCATTCTCTTCCGGATCTCTTTTTTGTCGCTCGTCCCCTGAGAAAGGTGAGGGAGAATGACCGTTGCAAAGAGGAGCGCTGCGATCAAGTCGGTCGTCTGGTAGCCCATTTTCAAACCTAAGAGAAAATGGTGGGCGCTCCCATCTAGAACAACTTGAGCCTCAGGAGCATAGATCGCACCCACCGTCACTAAAATGGCCAAAGTCAAAAGAAGGAGCGGAGTGAGGACCACCCCTAAAAGGTGAATGATCTTTTGAGGCCGGATCACCAGGAGAAAAACAGCCCCGCAAACAAGGACGCTAAAAATTAAAAGAGGCATCGGCAAATAATCTCGAATGCTTGCATGCATTAAGGTGACAAGGCGCGGCATTGCTCCGAGAGGCCCTTGGCTCAACTGCAAAATCAAGAGAAGAGCAAAGGCGGGCCATTTCCCCAAACGGGCAAGAAAAGCGACGATATCCCCCCCGTAGAGCATCATGGCAATGAGACCGAGGAAAGGGAAAGCGACCGCTGAAAGCCCTAGCCCCAGAATTGCGGAAGAGGTTTCTGTGCCGGACAGTTTCCCGACAATCAGGGGGAAAATGATGTTTCCCGCTCCAAAAAACATGGAGAATAGGGCTAAGCCTGTAGAAAATATTGAAATTTTCGCTTTTTCTATCGGTACTGCTTCGTGTGACATACTGCTTCCTTTGGGTTGGTTCCCCTCCCGCCGGAGCTTCAGTTTGTTTTTTTTTGGATTTTAAGAAGAAGTTCAGGCGAAAAAGGGCGACTAGAGCGATGTGACGGAACACATCACGACGCCGCCGGTCGCCGTATTGGCGCCGTTCACTGTACCTGTGAATGTGGTGGTCGTTTTGTGGGTCATCATCTTTCTAATCCCCTTGCCTAAACGCAAGAGTTTCCCCACATGATACCAGATTGCACATTTGGAGCCACTAAAATAAAGGATGGAAAAAAGGGAAACGTTCCTTTATGGGTGGATTATACCCCCTAATAAGGAGCCCTGCATGAGCGAACCCGCCCCCCGCGTCCCGAACTGGATTCACAGCTACCTCATCCCAATCGCATTCTTAACCCTGTGTCCTCCAGCTGTTTTCATCTTTTGGTATACGGCGACTGCGCTCGATGGGTCCTTTCAAACTCTTTGGGAAATCATCACTCTTCAAGGTTTTTTTTCAACCCTAGCTTCAATCTGGCTTCCCATCTTTTTTGGAAGTGAGACAGCCTGGAAGATCATCGCCTGTTTTGCCGCCTTCCAACTCTTTTTAATGAAAGTCGTTCCTGGAAAACCTTTTTCAGGCCCAATCACCCCGAAAGGAAACGTCCCCCTTTATAAAGCCAATGGAGTCGCCTCGTTCCTCATCACCCTCGCCACCTATTATCTCGCCTCATTCAAGCTCCATCTTTTCCCCCCCACGATCATCTACGACAACATGGGGCCGATCCTAGGCGCTCTCAACTGTTTCAGCCTCCTTTTCTGCCTTTTCCTCTACTTCAAAGGGATTTACAACCCCTCATCGAGCGACTCAGGAAGATCTTCCTCTCCCCTCTTTGACTATTATTGGGGAACAGAACTGTATCCTCGTATCTATGGGTGGGATGTAAAAATGTTCACCAATTGCCGATTTGGGATGATGAGTTGGCCCCTCATCCTCCTCTCATATGCCGCCAAGCAGCAAGAGCTTTATGGGCTCAGCGACTCGATGATCGTCGCCGTCGCCCTTCAACTGATTTACATAGGAAAATTCTTTTTTTGGGAAACCGGCTATCTCCGTTCTCTGGACATTATGCACGATCGAGCCGGTTTTATGATCT
>CAZIML010000147.1:0-4829 GCA_964540255.1 uncultured bacterium | reverse complement strand
ACACCAGCTTCTGCTGTCGAAGGCGAACCCAAAAAGAAATTGACGCGGCTCCGCGAAGACGCCTCGATCACCTCTGCTTTGAAGCAAGCTGAAAAAACGCTCGCCTCAAAAGAGAAAGAGAAGGAAGCGGAGCTCCCCAAAAAGAAAAAAACCCGCATCATGCAAGATCCGGGCGAAGCAGTCAAGGAAGAGGCTGAGGAAGCTCCTGTCGAGTCCCCCTCAGAAGCGAAGGAAGAGACCCCTCCTCCCGCGCCGCAGCAACCCGTTCTCGCAGAAAAAAAGGAAGCCCCCAAGGCGGAAGAACCGAAGGCACCCGCTCAGCCAGCGCCCCGCTCTCCGATTGCCGCCGCTCCTGAAGCGCCCGCTCCAGTCCGGAGAGAGCCCCCTAAAGAGCTCCGCCTCCCCAAGAAAAAAGAAGAAGTCCGTTTTGACTCGCGCGACCGGCAAGGTTTACGCGACGTCGACAACGAAGCCTGGCGCAAACGAAGGGCCCATAAACCCCGGAAATTTGTCCAGGAAGAGGTGATCCGCCCGAAAAACCTCTCGATCCGCCTCCCCATCACGATCAAAGATCTCGCTCAAGAGATGAAACTGAAAGCCTCGCAATTGATCGCAAAGCTCTTCATGCAGGGAATCACCCTCACTCTCAACGACTATCTCGATGACGAAACAGTCGTACAACTCTTGGGCCACGATTTTGATTGCCAAATCAAAATTGATACCAGCGAGCAGGAGAGAATCCGCATCACCGACCGGACGATCCGGCAAGAGATTGAATCCTCTAGCCCCGATGGCCTCGTCCTCCGCCCCCCCGTTGTCACTTTCATGGGCCACGTCGACCACGGCAAAACCAGCCTCATCGACTTCATCCGCAAATCGAACCGAGCAGCAGGCGAAGCAGGAGCCATCACCCAGCATATCGGCGCCTTCAGAGTCAAAACGAACGCAGGCGACGTCGCGATTCTCGACACCCCCGGCCACGAAGCCTTTTCTGAAATGCGCTCCCGCGGCGCCAACGTGACTGACATTGTCATTCTCGTCGTTGCTGGAGACGAAGGGATTAGAGCCCAAACCGAAGAAGCGATCCGACAAGCCCGAGAGGCCAATGTCCCCATTCTCGTCGCGCTCAATAAGTGCGACAAGCCCAATTTCGACGCCCAAAAAGTGTATCGGGAACTGGCTGATCGAGATCTTCTCCCAGAAGCCTGGGGCGGTACGATCATCACCGTCAATTGCTCCGCCTCTTCAGGACAAGGGGTCAATGAACTCCTTGAAATGATCGCTCTCCAAGCCGAAATTCTGGAATTGCGCGCCAGCACCACGACCCGTGCCCGCGGAACCGTTCTCGAGTCAGAAATGCATAAAGGATTGGGCGCTGTCGCCACTGTTCTCGTGCAAAACGGAACGCTCCGCAAAGGAGACGCGATTGTCTTTGGTCACTATTCCGGCCGAATTAAAACCATGCAAGACGACTATGGCAAACTCATTGAAGAGGCAGGTCCCTCTACCCCTGTCAAGATCACCGGTCTTTCAGAACTGGCCCTTGCAGGACACGAGTTTGTCGTCGTTAAGAATGAGAAAGAAGCGAGAGAGCTCGCCGCAGCCCGCGCTGAAGGAGCCCTCCGCGAAAACGCCCTGAAGCCGAAACTCGGCGGCCTTGAGAAGATGATGGCGAAGAAAGAGAGCGGCGAGAAAAAGATCCTCCCCCTCATCCTCCGCGCCGACGTCCAAGGCTCCATCGAAGCCCTCAAGACTTCCCTTGGCAAGATCCACTCCGACAAAGTGCGGATCGAGATTGTCAACGCCGACGTGGGACAAATTTCCGAGTCGGATATCGAGCTTGCAGCCGCTTCTAAAGCGACCATTGTGGGCTTCCATACGAACATTGAGAGCCGAGCCGACGATTTGATCAAGCAGAAAAAAGTGGCCGTCTATATGCAAGACGTCATCTATCACCTCATCGACGAAGTGAGAGAAAGGATGCGCCAGCTTCTCGATAAGATCGCCAAAGAAACCGACACTGGCTCTGCCCTTGTCAAAGCGGTCTTCAAATCTTCGCAGCTCGGAGTGATCGCTGGTTGCCAAGTCATCGACGGAAACATCAAACGGCAGCATCTCGTCAGACAACTCCGCGACAACAAAGAGATCTGGAAAGGGAAAATCGCCTCGCTCAAACGGCTTAAAGAGGACATCAAAGAAGTTCAAAAAGGGTTTGAGTGCGGGATCCTCCTCGAAGGGCAGTCAGACATTAAAGAAGGAGACATCCTTCAAGCCTATGAGATCACCTACCTTGAGCAAGAACTATGAAAAAAAATCGACTCGCCCGCGTCAATTCTCTTCTCAAAGAAGTGATCTTTGAAGTGATTCAAAAAGAGGTGCGCAATCCTCACGTGACGACCTTCGTTGCCGTGACGAATGTTGACACCTCTGCCGATCTTCACCATGCAAAAGTATCGATCAGCCTTATTGCCAGCGAAGAGGAGAAGGCGAAAGTTGTTTCGGCCCTCAATTCGGCCGCTGGCTTCATCGCTGTCAACGCAGCCAAAAAAGTGCAGCTTCGTTACTTCCCGGCCCTTACGTTCAAACTCGACACATCGCTCGATGAGCATCTGCGCATCCAAAAAATTCTCGGCGATATCGAAAAAGAGCGGCAGTCGCGTGAACAGTAATGGAATTCTTTTAGTTGACAAGGCCGCAGGATCGACCTCATTTCATCTGGTCTCGCTCCTGCGCCGTCTCACAAAAATTGAAACGATCGGCCATGCAGGGACATTAGACCCGTTCGCGACCGGTGTCATGGTGATGCTCATCGGGCGTCCCTATACAAAACGATCCAACGAGTTCCTCTCTTCCGATAAAGAGTACCGGGCCACCCTCCAGCTGGGCACTGCCACCGACACCTATGACCTAGAGGGGCAAATCACCTTTCGAAGCGATCTCGTCCCCACTTTGGCTCAAATTGAACTGGCCATCGCCTCGTTTCAAGGAGAAATTCTCCAAACACCCCCGATGTATTCGGCCAAAAAAGTCGAAGGAAAAAAACTCTACGATCTTGCCCGCAAGGGAATCACGATCGAGCGGCAGCCGGTGCCCGTTAAAGTCGCTATCCGCCTCATCAGCTACAACTATCCGATGGTGGTCATCGAAGTCTCCTGCAGCAAAGGGACCTATATCCGCTCGCTCGCCCACGACATCGGCCAAACACTTGGATGTGGAGCTCATCTTTTTGAGCTCGCCCGCACTCGATCTGGAACCTTCCACATTGGTCAATGCATCCCCCAATCGCACTTAAAAAACCCTCAATTCGACGTGACACCCCACCTCAAACACCTATGAAAACGGCCCTCACGATTGGATTTTTTGATGGCGTGCACTTAGGGCATAGAGCCCTCTTAAAGAAGCTCCGCGCCCATCCTCATACAACGATTCTCACCTTTTCGAACCACCCCCAAAGCCTCTTCAAGCCCCCCGCTCCTCCCCTTCTCATTCCCCTGGAAGAAAAGCTCACTCTCTTAAAACCCTTTGCCGACGAGCTCATCGTCCTCCCCTTTACATTGGAATTTGCCGCCACCCCGTTTGATCAGCTCCTCGACTCATTCGACCTCTCCCATATCGTTCTTGGCGCCGGCTCCGTCTTTGGAAAAAACCGAGAAGGGAATGAAGAAGCCGTGCGGAAATATGCCGAAAAGAAAAAGATCCATGTCGAATACCTCCCCAAATTTCAATGGATGAATGAGCCGGTCTCATCATCCCGCATCCGCCGCGCCCTTGCAGCCGGCGACCAACAACTCGCCCAACAACTCTTAGGAAAAGTATGACCAACCTCGCCTGCGGTATCGTCGGCCTGCCCAATGTGGGCAAATCGACCCTCTTCAACGCCCTTACTCGGAAACAAATTCCTTCGGAAAACTACCCCTTTTGCACCATCGACCCCAATCTTGGGATCGTCAACCTCAATGATCCGCGCCTTCAGATCCTCTCCGAGCAGTCCCACAGCAAAAAAATCATCCCTGCAACAGTCAGTTTTGTCGACATCGCAGGTCTTGTCAAAGGCGCCTCTCAAGGGGAAGGACTTGGAAACCAGTTCCTCACCCACATCCGCGAAACCGACGCGATCGTTCAAGTCGTCCGCTGCTTCGAAGACCCCAACGTGATCCACGTCTCTGGGAGAGTCAATCCCCTCGATGATATTGAAGTGATCACGACTGAACTTGTCCTCGCCGACCTTCAAATGGTCGAAAACACCCTCAATAAAGTCGAAAAGCAAGCCAAAACAAAAAAAGAGCTTCAGCCTGCCGCCGACTTTTTGAAAAAAGCGCTCGCCCATCTCAATCAAAACCTCCCGATGCGCTCTCTCAAGCTCACTCTCGAAGAGGAGCTCATCTCCCGCCAGTATAATTTTCTCACCAAAAAGAAAGTGCTCTACGTGTGCAACGTTGGAGAAAACGACGTCCCCGCCATGGACAATCCCCTCGTTCAAATCGTCCGCGAATATGCAGCTAAAGAAGGCTCTCGCGTTGTTCCCATTTGCGCCCGAATTGAAGAAGAAATTTCGCAACTCGACGAAAAAGACGCCAAAGAGTTTTTAGCCAGTCTCGGCCTCAAAGAATCGGGGCTTGACCGGCTCATCCGCGAAGCCTTTTCGCTTCTAGATCTCATTACCTACATCACCTCTGGAGAGATTGAAACCCGCGCCTGGACGATCCACAAAGGGACCCCTGCCGATGAAGCCGCTGGCAAGATCCACACCGACATGCTAAAGGATTTAACCCCGCCGAAGTTGTACCCATTGACGTAAAGCTCCGCAACAAAGGGAGACTTGGCGCACC
>CAZIML010000146.1:0-4845 GCA_964540255.1 uncultured bacterium | reverse complement strand
ATCAAGCCCCTTGATTGCTTCATTGCCACTCGCATTCTCAAAATCAACCTCCCCTACTATTGCATCGCCAATATCGTCATCGATGATGAAGCGTTCCCCGAGCTCTACGGCCCCCGTCTGAACGAAGAGACGCTCTTTGCCGCCGCCCAAAAACTCTGGTTTGATGAGAATTTAAGAAAAACCTGTATCGAAAAATGTCATTCAGTCAAAAATGTTCTCGGCGAAAAAAGAGCTGCCTATGAAGCCGCTCTTGCAATCTTAGAAACGGTGCATGGAAATTCCAGCGGAACAAAAAGATCTGTTGAGAGCGATTCTCGATCCGACCGACCGATGGATCGCCCATTTTAGAGCCTGGGAAAAAAAGATCTCGATCGACCATTTAGCCCCTCTTTCCTTCGATCTTCTTCCGATGCTCTATCCGAGACTCTCAAACGAAGGAATTTCGACGCCTCTTTTTGCAAAACTGCAAGGAGTTTATCGCTATATTTGGGCGACCAATGCTAAATCGTACGAACTTTTTACCCATGTTCTTGCCCTCACTGAAAAACTTCAGATCCCCACCCTTTTGATCAAAGGGGGCGCCCTCGCATTCACCCACTATTCTTCCGGAGGAGAGAGGCGGATGGCCGATTTTGACCTTGTCGTCAAAGAAGAACATCTTGAGCCTCTTTTGAAGGCCCTTTTGAGCCAAGGATTCCGCCCTCAAGTGGACCGCCCGATTGAAAAGACGTTTCTCTCTCCCCGCTATCGGAGATTGGAGCACGGGCTCGCACTCCTCCACCCTGAAATGCGCCACATCGATCTCCACTGGCACGTTTTGGACGAATGTTGCTTTCAGGAAGCCGACGACTTTTTCTGGCAACGGGTCATTGAAACAACGATCCGAGGATTTAAAACAAAAACCCTCAATCCGACCGACCACCTTTTTTTGGTCTCAGTCCACGGTCTTCAGTCTCACAATCTCCGCTGGTTGATCGACGCCCATCTCCTCTTAAAGAAGAATGGAGAGGAGATTCAGTGGGAAAGACTCTATGAAAAAGCGATCGAGTGGAATCTCACCCTTCCTCTCATCAGCGCTTTTTCTCTTCTGAAAGAATATGGAGGACACCCCCTTGAAGAAGCGATTCTCCGCCTCAAAAGGCACCCTGTCTCGCCCCATTTTGCGGCGGAACACCGGAACCGGATCCAACCCCCGACCCGCCTATTGGTCTTTTTGGTCAAACATTGGTTTAAACACTGCCGAAGAGAGAAAAGCACCTCTTTTCTCCACAATAGCCTCACCGCCACCCGATATCTGAAGGATCGTTTCGGAGTCACGAACGGGGCTGCCCTCGGGATCGAGGCGATGAGCTATTTGCGGAGGCGAAAACGGAGAATGGAGGCGGCTGAAAATTAATTGTTTCTTTAAATTCTGCAAATATATACCATCCCTTCCATGAATCTTTTACAGCCTTTAAGCCCTAGCGTTAATGTCGGACCGGTTTTTGCTCACCAGAAGGTGAGAACCCAGTATAGCCTCCTACTGAATGAAACTCCCTCGTTGGAAGACCCCGTTTTTGACGATGTAGTGCCTAAAAGGTTGGGGTTTTTGCAAGGAGGCCAACTGGTTGAGCGGTATGAGGAGGCGATGGAACAGCACGTTGAAAGACGGGTCGCCATCTTTTTCCAGAAGCTCGTCGCCTGTTATCGAACTGGGCTCCGCTTTGAGATCGGCCAAACCCAAGCGCAAGGTGAATCAGCTCCTGCTCTTAAAGGATATGAAGATGGGAAACTCAAGAAGCTGTCTGTGAGAAACGCCGCCCACAGCAGCACCATCCCTTCCCTGATTGCCTATAAACCCGGGGATCCTCAGGGATTTCATTTCATGAGGGGAACCGACCTCTATCGAATCTCTAACTCGACAATCGCTATGCCGAGAGCCATCAACGAAGCCGACATTGCGATTGACGGGAGAGCAAAAAGCTCTCAATTGAGGGAAAAGAGCCTGAAACTTTTGAATCAGGCCTCCGAAGGAGAAATCAATCCTGAAGAAGGGGTGACTCAGTTTCTAGATCTATTGGCCAAGAGAGTAAAGTCTGCGATGGACACAGCTCAGGACGGAGGGATTAAAACAGCACTGAAACACTACAAAGCAACGCTGAGAGACATTCAAGAAACCCTTCGTGAAGATCCTGACATGTTGGCTCGGATGCTTGACGTCCAAATCGATCCAGAAACGGATTCTGCCCTTGCTCGGAAGACGATCTACCACATTCGATATCGAGCGATCCGAGACAATCTTCTAGGGCAAGAAGCACTGATCAAGAAGATTGAAGCTGTCAAGGAAGAGATTTTTGAACAGATGAAAGGGCGGTTTTGTCATAAGGAGGAAGCATTTCGGCAAGTGTTGGTTAGTAAAGCAACTGGCGAAGATCAGATTCGACTCCGCAAGCTCTACAATCTTCCTGAAGAAAACTCCAACTCTCGGTATGAGAAAACAAAGACTGAAATTCTCAAGCACAAGAAAAAAATTGAAGCTTTGATTAAAGATTTGAGCCGCGATCTGGAACGGCTGAGAAACAAAGAAATCAGACAACGGGCCTCTGTCACGAAAACCCTCCGTTATCTCAAAGGGTGGCGACAAGTGGATCTTTCTGCCAAAATCAAAAGAGTGTTTCCCCATCTTCCGAGCAGTCAGCCCACCCTTTCGAGAATCGAGACGGGAATTCGGGCTGTCGATCCCGATTATGCGGAGAAACTGAGCGCTGTTTTCAAAGTCGATCCAGGCCTCTTCATGCCCCACTTTTTCCACGACTAAACTCCACACCCCATTCCGTTCATTCCTAGCCAGTTAAGAAAGTGTCGACCAAAATAGATAGCTAATCTTGATGAATTTTAGTCATAGACAAGCTTACTGCCAAAGCTTTGCCCCACTCAACAGCCGGAAAATCATCTGTAGATGAAGATCTTTTAATTTTTTCAACAAGATGAAGTGCTTCTGATGTTGATATCCAATCAGAAAGAGAATGGCAAACTTCTGTTGTTTGTAGTTCCGATAAAGACCTCCCTAATTGACTTTGGAGAGCCTGTTGTAAATCCAAAGGTCTATTAGGTGCATATGTGATTGAAGGGACATGCCTGTTTTCTAGAGTCGCTAAATAAGAATAAAGCATTTTTTCACTATTATGCCAAGATGGATTTGAACTCATTTGATTCACAAATCGTTCAACATCGTGTCCTCCAACCACAGAGTTTCCTCTGGAAAGAGCAACGAATATAGCTCCTCTTGGCAATTCCTCAGCAGCTATCTCCCCAGCAGCACCTCCATAACATGCTGTCATAAAGATAAAAAGAGGATATTCGTCACCAAGCTCTCTTCTTATTTCCTGAAACAACACACGGGATGATATGCTTTTACCACCAAAATCGAGTTGATGCTTTTGCCCCACTACCTCTCCATGAGTTTGTACTAACAAACTAATTGCTAATCTTTTTACTTTAGCTGTTTTAACTGCATCAATAACGCTATCAATTGGCAAATTCTGCTCCCCATCTCCAAGAACAGTGAAAGAGGTAATTGTTTTATCTTGATGAAGAGAAGCTCCTATCTTTTCAATCAATTTGCGATTCCATGCATAGCCTCCAGGTCCAGCTGCAACAATCACTTCAGTTGGAGGAACTGGTTTGATAGGTCTCAATCTAATTACCCTTTCAGGGACTGTTACACTCTCAGGCGGTTTTATCTGGGAAAGCTTCCAGAAAGCACGAGAAATTTTGCTATAACTAATTGCTATGTGAGGTTTGTGCTTAGCTAACCATTCCGTAAATTCAGGGGCTGTCTTGCATTGGCTTTGGCCAATCAAAGAAGATAGTTCTTCTTCAGTAACTGAAGCTGAAGAAGGAGCGTGATAATCAATTCTTCGATTGGACAAAGGGCTTTCATGCATACGCTGTGCACCAAAACCACTCCTTGTGAAACTAAAATTTAAATCAACCAACTGAAAAAACCAGGGACGTGAAGCGAGCTGTTCAGGTCTAATTGTTCCATTTTTTAAGCCTTGTTCTACCTCAGAACGAATAAATTCCATCGCTGTCTTTAGAGGTGCATAAGGTATAAGAGCAGTACTTATCGAACTAGACACAAAATAAAACCCAAATTAATTTTTTCATTTAATCAACAATTGATGCATGATTAAGCAATCTTAAAATACACACCAATACAAACCAGTTTTCCTTATATAAGAAAGTGTTTGAAAGAGAAAGTTAAACTTTTTCCTTAATGTATATCACTCTCTCTTCCGGCCATTCGCGTCTGACAAATTCATGATGGTCAATATCGTAAATTAAGATATCTCCTCCAACTAATCGGCGAGAAGATTGGTAAGATCGGTAAACCCCGCAAAAAAAAGTGCGATCTTTTGTACATTGAACATGTCTTCTATCCCCTGTCCAACGAAGGCTGGTATGATGAGTGGATACAAGAGATTTATTTATATGCGAGATTTCTAGGGGACCTTGATAATGGAGACTGGGGGAGGTCAGTAAAACCTTTTGCAGTAACCGATAGAGGTCAGCGTCTTTGTTTGAGCGTAAGCGGATGAGGTTATGAAGAGTTAACTGCATCATTCTTTCTCGATTGACTCCCCAAGAGCATTTCATTCTACCACCGCCTTCTTGCAGGCGTGGATCAGAACGTTGATACCAAGTAATTTTACCGACTTTTGAGTAGTTTACTAAGATTTCTGAAGTTGTCTGTGAGGATCGTAACCACGGCTGGCAAGCTTCCTCATAACAAACAGAGCCCCATTCACCAAAATAAAGGCGGCGAAATAAACTTTCATCCCTCATTTTTTCAATAAATCTTTG
>CAZIML010000145.1:4323-4864 GCA_964540255.1 uncultured bacterium | reverse complement strand
GTCTCTCAAAAGGAACATCGTATTATAGTACATGACAAATGCAGAAATGCAGAGAGCATAATAAGAAGGCTCATACGCGAATGCATGAGGACGGGCAATTCCCCCAGCAATCCACTGCATCAGCAAAGGGTCGCGAATACCGAATAATGACAAAACAAGCTGCATAATAGCGTAGATCCCTAGACATTTATAAGAAAAAAGGTAAGCAGAGAAGACCTTCATTCGATTGAATTGATACATCAAATTAAACGGAACAATAAAGTAAAAAACAAATTCAAACAAAAATGCCAGAAGATATCCAACAGAGCGGAATTTATGGACACCAAACAAAGTTGATAAGAAGATCGATAGAAAAATATAAATAGAAGGGAGAAGAATGGATTTAGGGATAAAAACCAATTTTCGAGTTAAAAATAAGATCCCCAAGAGAATTCCGGCAAAAAGATTATTCAATTTGAATTTAAAAAGAGTAATCTGAACATTCAAATGATCACCACAGAGAGTAAAAGATACCGAAGTACCAACACCGTATGTTCAGAAG
>CAZIML010000145.1:0-4313 GCA_964540255.1 uncultured bacterium | reverse complement strand
AATAGAGGAACACTAGAAAGTAAAAAAGACCTAAATAATTCTTTTTTACAGAAATTTTGGAAGGGGAGTACATTTCCACCGATAGCTTACAAAGCTTTCTGAGGAGAATAGCAACCTGACCTTTTCAACCAAAGCTTTTTTACACCTTGAATTTTCTGTTTGGGAGCCTTAGACTCTTAAACTAGCTGTATGTTTAAACTAAAAACTGATTTCAAAGCCTCTGGAGACCAACCAGAAGCAATAGACAAGCTTGTTTCTGGCATCAGACTAGGTAAAAAGTCTCAGGTGCTTCTTGGAATTACTGGCTCCGGAAAAACATTCACAATGGCCAACGTAATACAGCAATCTTCGAGACCTGCGCTGATCCTTGCGCACAATAAAACACTAGCTGCACAGCTATATCAAGAATTTAAAAGTTTTTTCCCTGAAAATGCAGTGGAATACTTTGTCTCTTACTATGACTACTACCAGCCAGAAGCCTACATTGCCCGAACGGATACCTACATTGAAAAAGACCTGGCTATCAATGATCGGATCGAAAAAATGCGTTTAAGCGCTACCCGTTCACTGATTGAAAGACCTGACGTTATCATTGTCTCCTCTGTTTCCTGCATTTATGGCCTCGGATCCCCTGAATACTACAGCCAGATGCTTCTGAATCTGGCAGTCCAGCAGCAAGTTCGAAGAGACGATGTCCTCCTCCATCTAGTGGAATTACATTATGAACGAAGCGATTACGATCTTGCGCGCGCAACTTTTCGAGCCCGAGGAGATATCCTCGAAATCGTCCCTGCTTACGAAGATGATCTCGCTTACCGGATCGAATTCTTTGGCGATGAGATCGAGCGGATTAGCGAAATTGATCCTTTAACCGGCAAGGTACGAAAAAGGATGGATAAAATCACCATTTTTCCCGGATCCCACTATGTAACGCCAGAACACATTCGAAATGTAGCCATCGATACGATCAAGCAGGAACTTGCAGACCGAATCGCCTATTTTCAAACGGAAAATCGGCTCATTGAAGCTCAGAGGATTAAAGAGCGAACCAATTATGACCTTGAGATGATTCGGGAAATAGGCTTTTGCAAAGGGGTTGAAAACTACTCAAGACATTTCAGTCAAAGGCTCCCCGGCGCCCCTCCACCCTGCCTCATTGACTATTTCCCCGAAAACTTTCTTTTCTTCATCGATGAATCGCACCAAACTCTACCTCAATTACATGCGATGTATAACGGAGACCGAGCGCGTAAACAGGCTCTCGTTGAATTTGGATTCAGACTACCATCGGCATTTGACAACCGTCCTCTAAAATTTGAAGAAACTTATGACAAGTTCAGGCAGGTTATCTTTGTTTCAGCAACGCCCGGACAATGGGAAATCGCGCAAGCAGAGGGAGATATCATCCAACAAATCATCCGCCCAACCGGCCTTCTCGACCCAGAAATTGAACTCCGCCCAGCCAATGGCCAAGTGGATGATTGCTTAGAAGAAATTCGGAGAGAAACAACACTAGGGGGGCGAGTATTAGTTACAACCCTTACCAAGAAGCTTTCTGAAGATCTTTCGAAATATCTCAATGAAATTGGTGTGAAAGCCAAGTATCTCCACTCTGATATCGACACGCTAGAGAGGATGAAAATTCTTAAATCGCTCCGTCTTGGTGAGTTCGATGTTTTAGTTGGGATCAATTTGTTGCGCGAAGGACTGGATCTTCCTGAAGTAACGCTCGTCGTTATCCTCGATGCAGACAAAGAAGGATTTCTTCGTTCAGAGACAGCCCTCATCCAAACATGCGGCAGAGCAGCTAGAAATATTCGGGGTAGAGTCATCCTCTACGCAGATAAAGAGACAAATGCAATTCGAAATACGATGACTATCACGCTCGATCGCCGAAAACATCAGCAAGATTACAACACAATCCATCACATCACTCCCCAAACCACCAAACGAGGAGATGTAGCCTCTTTGGAAGAGACCTTTGGTTTTGCTGAGAGCCCAGCAGGATCTGTCAAGCCAGAAAAAAAACATTCTCTGGCAATCCCAGATCTTGAATCAAAAATTAAAGAATGTGAGGCAGAAATGCGCCAAGCCGCTAAAGAACTCCGTTTTGAAGACGCTGCAAGAGCTCGCGATCTCATGCGCTATTATCAAAATATTGAAATGTTGAAATCAGATGAAACTCTTTTGTAACATACTCCCTGGCTTAGAATCTGAAGTCGGACACATTTTCCAATACAATCTCTCAATGCAACAAGCTATCGAAAGGCAAGGGTGGATTTCTGTAGCTTGGATTCCTGTTGATTGTCAGATTCCTTTTACCCCTCCAGGTTGGTCCAGAATCCTTCCGCCAACCCAAATAAGCCGGAGAACTATACTCCAGAGATTCAAAGAACCGGTCAGCTACATCAGAGCATTTAAAAAAGGAATAAAAACCCTTCCAAGAGAGGGGGAATGGGTCTTTTTTCTTGAACACTTTCGGTTACCTCACCTTTTTTCTCTTTTGTTAGTTCTTTTTTTAATAAAATTTCCTTTTCAAGTATGGCTACTGCACAGATATTCAAAAGAACAGATGTGTTTTAACGGAAAACTGCACAGGGTTCTCTACAATGCCTTCCGCTTTTTCAAAGGGAGAGATAGTCTCCATTTTATGTCTGATAGTGAATTGTTAAGTGAAGAACAGTCCAAATTCTTTGGTTGCAAAGTTACTACCTTCCCGATCCCCCACACGCAAATTGATTCAATAGAAGTGTTTCCCAAAAATCCAAATTCTATCTATTGCTGGTGGCCAGGGGGCTCTATCAGAGAGTCGAAAGGGTTTAAAAAAATCTGCTCACTTTCTAAGACCCTTAAAGAGATCCCCTCATCACCCATTAAACTGATCATTGCCCGAAATGCTATCAATAAGGGAATCCTATCCTCGCCCTCAATCGTCCAAGTGGAAGATGTAATGAATCGATCGACTTACGAAAAGTGGATGCAGACAACTGATATCGTCCTCCTCCCTTATCGTTCAACTGAATATCGTTTGTCTACCTCTGGAATTTTTGTCGAAGCTGTCACAAACGGCCGCATCCCTATCACGGCAGCAAACACATGGATGGCTTACGAACTCCACAAGTTTAACCTTCCAGAATTAGTTATTGATTGGGATTCCCCTTCCTTGTTAGATCATATAGAATCTATTTTTAGAAATAGAGAAATACGGGCAAAACTAAGAGTAATGGAAAAAGCCTACCAAAGTTTTCACTCAACTCAAGTGTTTTCGAATGTACTATATCATCTTGGGATGCAGAGAAAATCTGCAATTCCCAAGTGAGAAACTGCATAGCCCATCCCCTCAATTTTCTCAATACGTTCGTCGATCATCCTCTTTGACTCAGGGTCAGCAGAAGCATACCCAATGTGTCCCATGATTTCGATAAAAATAACCGGCCGATTTTTGCCTATTGTCTCTCTCGCTCCATCTAAAACGTCCATTTCTAATCCTTCTACATCAATCTTCATCAGAGAGATATTACTCAAACCAAGATCGTCGATTTTCACCATTTGAACAGGGTCTCCTCCAGCCCCTACAGAAACTCCACCTTCGTTTGTGATGCATGAAGGGTTCATATAAACGAGCTTATTCGCGTTCCCTACTGCTAGCCTACGAAGAACCACGTTTTCCCAATGATTCAGCATCGCATTGGCCATAAGTTCGGTGAATATTTTTAGCTGTGGCTCAAATGCATAAACCTTTCCATAGGGGCCGACGGAATTTAAGAGAGTTCCTACGTGCGTTCCAATATGCGCGCCAATATCCAATACGACTGAACCGGGAAGAGCGTATTGACCAAATAACCGAGCCATATGCCATTCTCGATGCCACCCTTCTCGAATCACTTTCTTAATCATGTCTTGACTATCAGGCTCGACCAGATAACAACCTAATGAAGCAGAATGAACAGCGCGATATTGTTCTAATGGAAAATGAGCGATATATTCAGCCAAAACTTTGTCTGTCGGAGCATGAATTTTAGACAGATTTTGAAGCATCTCATGATTCATATGCTCTAGCGAACAGGCTGCATTTAGGGAGGAGTTAGAGAGAAAGGGGCTTACTAGAGCAATATTCAGGAACATCAAAGCTCCCGTAATATGCTGAGTCATTTGTTTGCTTTTTTTCATTTGATTTCTCCATTTGGAACATCGATCAACCCAACACTGATAAAATAGTCAATATGATCCCGAACATATTGCGGATGGCTGTCACCTATGGGGACCATAGGATGTCCTTCCACTTCTGCTCGCCAGTGCTCACGAGTGGCAGG
>CAZIML010000144.1:0-4896 GCA_964540255.1 uncultured bacterium | reverse complement strand
AGCTCTACAAAAAAATCTCCGATCGCAAATCAAAGAGAAAAATCTCTCCGTACACGCTCTTGAAAAAAAATCAGGACTAAAACCTGGCGCCATTCAAAATATTCTTCAGGGAAAATCAAAAAAGCCTTCAGCCGATTTGATTTTTTCAATCGCGCAGCAATTAGGCTGTTCCGTTGAAGAACTCCTCCAAACCAATCTTGCAGTTCCATCTAAAACTCAACGAAAAAAGTGGATCCCCTCCCTCTATATGGACGCATTGAAGGTCGTTAACTCCATTCTTTCCGATAGGGAACTCCAGTTTTCAAAAGAAGCGCTTCTCAACTTGGTCGACGAGACTTATCTCTACTCTCTTGAGGGGAATTTTGACAAAGCCGACCAGAAATTTGCCGAGTGGCTGATTTCGAAATCTTCGGTATAGAGAGGGAATCGCAATTTCCCCTTGAGAACTCTTTTTTGCTTGCATTGAATTTTCCTTTTCGTGTATCGGTATATGCACCAAAATTATTTGGTACATATACTTAAAGGAGTTTAGTCATGAGTGCAGCCATTCGTCCAGCAATAGTAGCAACATCAGTGATCCGACCGATAATCCGGTCGATCGAGTCAAAAAGAGTGATTCCACAATTTTCAATCCCGGAGATCGATCGAAATTTGTTTGGATTAGGAGCCAGATTGATCGAACATTCTCCTTACTCTGACTACCCGAGAATTGTCAAAACGACCCAAGAGTTATTCAGGGACACGATGAAGAAAGAACTTCGTTCCCATTTACGGCAGATCTCCTTTCAGCAGGCAGATCCCTTCCTTCTGTTACGGAACTGTCCAGGAAATCCATTTCCTGGCGTGACTCCTGAAGAAGATCGGCACAGCCCGGAGAAGGGGTTTACGGAAGAGTACTTTATGTTTGGGTTAGCGGGAAATTTGTCTCTAAAACCTTATTGCGATCCGAATGAGAAGAGCGGCGAAGTGGTGGCGCAGCTTCTAACTATGAAAGGGTATGAGCAGCATAAATCTTCAAGAGGGAGCGGAGATTTGGTTTACCACACAGAACATATTCATACCGATCATGCGGTGCATTATGTGATTTTATCTTGTGTGAAGGGGGACAGGGGGGTTGTTACAAAAATATTGCCAGTTGATGAGTGTGTCAAGGGACTCCCTGAGTGGGTTATCGAAGAGCTTTCTCAGCCTCATTTTCAAATGGCCAGCGGGGCATCATTCAATTACAAAGGGATTTGGAAAGGGATGAAGATCCACCGAACAGCTCCGATTCTAACCCCAGATCCTTTGGGGGGGTACTACATTCAATATCATGGAAATTCTCAAGAACGGTTAGTTCCACTGACTCCCAAGGCAAAAGAAGCATTAGAAGTGTTTACAAAAAAAATCGAAGAGACCGATCCCTATGAGGTGTGTCTTGAGAAGTGGGACACTTTAGTGATCAATGGACGGAAAACAATTCACGCAAAAAAGGGGGGCAGTTCCGAGCTCTCTCATTCGGATCGTCGATGGCTTCTACGCTTATATGCAAAAGTGGATTACGAGGCTCTCTATCATGAACGATGCAATTCCTTTCCAAAGGGACAAAAAGTTTAGAAAATGGTTGTCCTAAATTTCGGTATAGGTGCATAACTGATCGTTAAGAATCAATCATTGTTGTTCAAATGGTCTGTAAAGTTGCACAAAGATGGCCTTCCCATCTGGTTGGGAAGGCCTCCTCAATAAGCTCTATGCGGGTTTATCGCTTAAGCGATGATGAACGGATGGCTTGGACTCGGGCTGTCGAGTGCGTTAAAGTTTCTCCTTATGAGAATTACGAAGATTTGGTTCGTCCTATGGGTGAAATTTTTAGGGGAACGATTCGGCGGGAAATCTGCCACTCTTTGAAAGAGATGACAAGGCGAGAAAAGATTGCAGCGATCTTGTTGCAAAACTGTCCCCTTTCCCCAGATCTCCCAAACACCCCCGCTGGGGATGAACCTTCCGTAGATAAGGGGTATATCGAAGAACTTTTTTTGCTCGGTTTATGCGACACGCAAGGATGCCGTCCCTATCATGACAAGCAAGAGGGGCGGGGAACCGTTTTTCCTCAGCTGACTACTGTGAAGGGATTTGAGAAATCTCCTTCCTCAAAGGGATTGAAATTCGGCCCCCATACGGAGCACGTCCATCAGAAAAAAACCATCGATCTAGTCGATCTATTTTGCATTCGAGGGGATCCCAATATGACGACAGGATTGTTTACGGTTGAAAATTTAATCAAAAGACTCCCTCCTTCTATTGTCGAGGGGATGAAGAAGCCCATTTTTCGAATGCAGACAGGGCCGAGCTGGCCTCACATGAAGATGGAGGCAGTTCTTCCTATTTTAGCTCACAATCGAAATGGAGACCTCACGATTCGCTTCAATAGTGATTTTGTGAACCGGATGGTGGCAACGAACAATGAGGCTTTAAGGGTGCTGGAAGTGATCAAAGAAGAGCTTCCTCAAGTGGAAAAATGGGAAGTAGCTTTGACGGATGGCGATTGTCTGACGATCCATAATCAAAGAGCTGTTCACTACCGTTCTCAAAGCGCTGAAAAACATCCAACTCTTCCTTGGGACTTACGCCGTTGGGTGTTTGGGCACTACAAAATGATGAAGGATTCAACCTGCTGAAGATGAGCCCGTTTTTTGCTTCGATTTTGCAAAAATTTCGAGCTTCATACGACTTTTTTCTATTTGCCATTTGGGGGGTGGTCGTTTCTCTTCTCGTGTTTTCGGGGATTGGCTGGATCCTTTATGAAAGCAATTTGAAAGAATGGAAAAGAAAATCAGAAGTGGCTTCCCGCAGAATCACCCACGTCCTGCATGAGCGGTTGCAGGAGACGACTCAAATCATGACCTATGTGGGGAAGAAAATTGCTCTTGACCCGCTCAATCTTGAGAAAATTGAAGCTCATTTTCATTCTTCTGAACTCAATAGTGTTCGAACAAACCCCCTTTTTACTTGGGTCTTTTTCGATTGGATTGATCGCTCCAATCGGATGAGGGTCAATGGAGCGGTCGGGATTTTTAAAGATCCCCCCAACATGTCTCACAGAAGCTACACAATTTCGTGCCGAGAAAAACCCTGGACGCTTCAGGTAAGTCCTCCCGCGATCGGGATTCCGAGCGGTGTCTGGCTGATCCCGATCGGGCTTGGAGTAGAAGTGGAGGGGAAAGGGTTTTTAGGAATTGTCAGCGGCGGGCTCCAAATTGATTTAATGAGGCAGATTTTTCAGTCAGAGATTGGCGGAGAGGAGGTGGAATTTCTCTTGATCGACCGAGCGATGAATATCATTGTCCATTCATCGGGACTTGATGAAGAGAGCCATTTCATCTATCGGAAGAAGATCGTCGACTCGAAACTTCTTGAGGAGATCGACGGAGCTCTCTCATTTCCCCTCTCGTTTCATGGGATAGATTTTTACGGGTTGAGGAAATTGTACGATTATCCCTATATCGTTCTCACTGGGTTTGATCAAAAAGTGGTTCATCGAGAATTTTTCCGTCAGCTTCTACTTCATTTTTTTGAGGTTTTAGCCGTCTTGTTTTTTTGTTTGATGATTCTCTACCTCTATTGGAGGAAGACGGAGGGGACAATCGGCCACTTTTCCGAGATTACTTTGAAGGCTTCTCGCGGCGAGTTAGAAGTTAAAATGGACGAGGCAACTTCATCGCAGATGAGTAGTTTTAAAGAAAACCTCCTCCGACTCATCGCTTACACCAAGGAATGTGAATCAGATCGGAAGCGCCTCACCCACGCGTATAGTGAGCTTCATCAGCAGCATAAAGAGGCGGTGGCGACTTTGAATCTATTGAAAAGATCTGACGAGAGCCGAGAGCGATTCATGAACCGATTGAATGAAGAAATGCAATCGACTCTTTTGGTGATCTTAAGCTACGCGAAGGGACTTTTAAAAAACGCGAAAGGGGAGCTTGATCTTCAAATCACTGAGGAGCAGCAGATTGGCTTTTTAAGCCGAATTATCTCCGCTGTTTCAGATTTGCAAAACTCTGTGACGCCTATTTTGAATTTGGTGAGTTTTAATCTAAAAACGGCGATCGAAGAGGTATTGTCGATTCATTCAAAAGAGTTTTTTTTGAAAAAAGTCACTCTTGAATATTCGATCGATCCTTGTCTCTCCAACCATTTTTTGGATGAGGTAAAATTTATGCAGGTGGTTTTGGGACTCCTTTCCCGCGCTCTTCAGTCGGTTCCCTCTGGGGGAAAAGTGAAAGTGGACGCTGCTTTACAGTCTGTGGAGGGAAAGACCTATTTTCAAATCGCAATTTCAGATGATGGGTTTGGATTGAGTGAAGAAGATCTCGATCGGCTCCTGGAAAAATTTTCTCTCGAGAGAGAAAGGCGAGTGAGTCCCACTCATCTTGATTTAGGGACCATTGAAAGGCTCATCGAAATGCACCAAGGCTCCCTCTCGATCGAAAACACATGGAGAAAGGGCTCTTTAGCAAAAGCTTTGTTCCCTTTTGAAATCTTCCCGTTGAAAGAGGATGAGGAGGCGTCAAGGCTCTTCATTGATCTTTACAAATAACCATTCAGAAGAGTATAACTTTGCCTCCAAAAAACTTATAAGGGGGAAGCGATGAGCAGCCGGATATCGATCGATTTTAAACCTGTCACAGGAAGTAATCGAGAAGAGAGGATGAAAATCGTTAGAAACTATCTAGAAAACACGCGAGCTCCTTTGTATGGAAGCCAACAGCCTCTCATCGGACAGATCCTTTCAGATAGTTCTCGGTGCCGTCTCGTTCTCATTTCCGATCAGCCAGCGGGAATTTTTACGCATCAAAAAAGGCTGACAGACCGATACAAAAATTTCGGCTATAATGATGCTGTCGAAATGGATGTCTT
>CAZIML010000143.1:0-4914 GCA_964540255.1 uncultured bacterium | reverse complement strand
GTCATCGACGTAGGGATCAATCGTCTTCCTGACAAGAATCTTGTCGGCGATGTCGACTTTGCCGAGGTTTCGAAAGTCGCCAGCCACATCACCCCTGTTCCCGGTGGAGTAGGTCCCATGACCATCGCCATGCTCCTTCAAAATACCCTCGCCAGTTTTTTAAAACTCGCCATCGCACTTTTCCTTCTCGTCTCGTGCCAAAAGAAAGAGCCGTGTACTCAATTTGAGGGAACCGCCTTTTCCCGTCCCTACAGAGTCACCATCGGGAAACCTCGCACCTGCAGGGAAAAAAAAGAAGTTTCGAAGCAGATCGACGTGACACTTTCCCTCTTCACTCAGCTTTTAGATCCGATCAACCCCAAATCGGAGCTTTCGATCCTCAATCAAGCTCCCGAAAACGCCCTCATTCCCCTCTCCCCTCCCTTTGAGGAGCTCCTTTCCCTTGCAGGACAAATCGTCACCCTGAGCGGAGGCCGTTTCGACCCTACGATTGAACCGATCAAGCGCGTTTGGCAAGAGGCGCGCCAAGAACAAAAAGAACCCCCTCCCGAGGCGCTCCAACTCGCCTGCGAAGGACTTGGGTGGAATCAAATTTTGATCCAAAACGGCATTCTCCGAAAAGAAAAAGAGGCCACCCGTCTTGATCTTTCGGCTATGGCAAAAGGGTTTACGATTGATCTCATGGTGAAAAAGCTCAACGCCCTTGGCTATCAAGATCTGCTCATTGAATGGGGGCAAGAGGTGCGGGCGACCGGCCATCATCCCGACAACAAAGATTGGACCGTTCAAATCGACCCCAGCCTCACCATGAAGCGGCAGCCGATCGCTCCGATCCCTTTGCGCAACATGGCGATTGCCACCTGCAGTAATCCCCAGCTCATGATCGACCCTCTCACCGCAGCTCCCCTTGAGCGGACCCCCTCCTCCATCGCCTCGGCCACCGTCATCGCCCCAACCAGCGCTCTTGCCGGCTCGCTCGCCGCCGCCGCCCTTCTCTTCCCCACCCGAAAAGAGGGAGAAAACTGGGCCCAAGAAGTGGTCAACCTCTATCCAGAAGTGAGTTTTTGGATCATCAGCTACAGGCAAGAGTGATGTTGAAAACGATCTATTTTGACATGGGAAACGTCCTTGTCTTCTTTGACTTCAAGCAAATGACCCGCCAAGTCGCAGACTGCACCGGACTCACCCCTGAAAAAGTGCATGAGATTCTCTTTCAAAACCCGCTCCGGGAAAGTTTTGAGAAAGGATACATCAAAACAGAGCAGCTCTATTCTCACCTCCTCTCCCTCTCTCCGAAATCCTTTACTCTCGATCAGTTCACCTCCGCCTTTTCAGACATTTTCACCCCGAACCTAGAGCTTTGGCCCCTCATTTCAGAGCTCAAAAAAAATGGGCTCCGCCTCATTCTCCTATCCAACACTTCTGAGTGTCATTTTGAGTTTATCGACTCCCACTATCCGATTTTGAAAGAGTTTGACCACCACATTCTCTCATACAAAATTGGGTCATGGAAGCCCGATCAACGAATTTTCAAAAAGGCGTTGGAGCAAGCGCAATGCGCACCCGAAGAGTGCTTTTACACAGACGACATTGCTGAATTCATCCAAAGCGGAGCCCAAGCAGGCCTCCCCGGCGAGCTATTCACCTCGGTTCCCAAGCTTCGCCAGCAGCTGATTGCCCGCGGCTGCACCTTTCTGTCCTAAAATCATTACTCAAATATGTGTTGGATTCGAGGTAAGCAAAGGGCCGCTCTCCTCATGTCCATTCTCATTGTAGACCTGAGCCCAGGAGCGCTCCTGCTCCCGATTAAAGTCTGTCCAGGTCACTATAAAACCTTTACGCAAAGGAGTGACCTGAGGGTTGAGAATCGCACGAGCCAGGGACGCAGTTTGAGCTCGAACTCGAAATTGAGCAACCACTTCATCTTGCTGATTCAAGAGCTGGCCAAAAAGATCCCAGCTATTTGCTTTTTGGCTTAAAGTTACCGCTCTCCCATTTGACAAAGGAGCACACAACACCTCTTTCAAAGGCCATGAAGGATAGAAAGGAGAATCTCCTACTCTCGGATCCGGGTCGGTCCCTCGATCGAGCATCCAGGGAAGAGGCCTATCTTCTGGATCGAAGTGGGTTTCTTTTTTCCTTGTTTTGCAATTGAAGAGTGCAAAAAAACGTTGGCTGATCTGACTGACAGCTCCATCGACGGCAGGAATAGCCGCTACAGCAGTCAAAAGATGTACACAAACAACTGGGATATTACTACTTGTAACAATAGACATAGCATCTCGCTTTGTTTAAAATGAGGAAGAGTTTTATTCCTTTTTCGCTTTTTCACGCAAGATTTTTAATTCCTGTTCGATGACAGTTCCTCACAGGCCCGAGTCGATCGCATAGCTTCCCGAAGCGTTGATCCCCATAGGAATCACGACGGAAGCGTTGAGATAGATGCTGCCGCCCAGATTCAAAGCAGAACCACTGGTGAGGGTGAGGGTGGTGAGACGTGTGCTGCTCGTCCCGAGCTGCCCCCCCAAAGTGATCGCGCCGGTGGAGCCGGCTCTAAAGGCGATAGATTGAGCCCCCGTAACAGCTCCACTGACGTTCAAGCTGGCTCCGGTCGGAAATGCGCCCCCATTGGTAGAGTCGAAAGAGACAGCACCCCCCATCGCAATCGCTCCAGTGGAGATAGTTCCACCGACTGTCGTGCAAGTGATGGCTCCGAGAGGGGTTGTCCCTCCTATCGCCCCCGTGATCGCGATCGGATTAGCTCCAGTGTTGGTGAGGGCGAATGTTTGTCCCCCCGATGTATTTCCGTTTACAGTTCCGCCAAACGAAATTCCGGAGGCGCCCGTTGTGTTGACGATCGCATTGCCTGTCACCGTCGTCCCGATACCGCTTCCAACCCCCAGAGAGGTGGCGGAAATGTTGTTCCCGAGAAAAAAGCCAGCTCCTGCTGCTGCGATCGAAAGGGCTCCGAGGCGGGTGCTTCCTCCGATCACCCCGGAAAGGGTGACAGAACTGGTTCCGGCATTGAGGGTGAAATCTCCTGAACCGCTCGATTGTCCGTCAATCGTTTGTGAAAAAGAAATCGCTGTATTGTTGCTATTAATTCCTCCTGTTCCAAGAGAAGAGAGGGCAACAATCGGGCGGTTGTTGTGAATAAGATCAGAAAATGCAGTGAGATAAAGGGTCCCCCCAATTCCAAATGCCCCTGAACCCGAATTTGTAATGGTCAGGGTAGAGAGCCGCTCACTGGCTGTCGTAGAACCCACATCACCATGAAGAAAGATACTTCCAGTTCCAGAGGTGAGGGAGAGGGTTTTAGCACCTGATGTGATACTCTTAATTCCTCCGAACTCGAGGAGCCCGTTGGAGATCCCTCCATTTGAAGTATCCACAGCTGCATTAACTCCAATCGTTGTCAAAGTGGCGCCCGATGCATTGAAGGGGCCGGCGATATTAAGCGTTCCCGTGTTGATCAAGAAACCTTGGTTTGCCGTTGTATTCGTTGTAGTAACCGTCATACTAGTGGGACGCGTCGAACCGCCGATCGCTCCTGATAGGGTAATCGCTCCGGAGCCTCCATTCAGGGTGAATGAGGCGGCGCCATTGACGGTCGAAGGAATCGTAATGGCTGAGTTTGTGGTGACAATCCCTGTTGTAGCCGAAGTGGTGAGGGTGAGAGGATTGGCGTTGGTGAAGGTAATTCCATTTGCTACATAGAGGGTGCCGCCCAGAGTGACAGCATTCCCGACATTCGAGGTAAGAGTCAGCGCGGCCAGGCGAGCCCCAGTGGTTCCTACATCGCCGCCGAAAGTGATCGCGCCGCTATTTGCTGCCAAAACGAGAGTTCTCCCAGAACCGGCAATCGTTGAGGAGAAATTGATCGCAGCGCCAGTGGTTCCCGTGTTCAGCGTGCAATCGCCCGTCAGAGTCGTTGCCGGAAATGTGAGGGAAGAGTTGTTGAGGGAAATATTCGCCCCTAAGTTCACATTGGACGCAGTGATGCTCATACTGCTTAAACGAGTTGACCCGCCGATTACTGATCCAAAAGAAATCGTTGTTGCAACCAAGGCAGCAGGTTGAGCCCCGTTGATCGTCGCCGTACTTTGGAAAGTAATTGTCCCGCCAGTAGCTGTCGCTTGCAGGCTGCCCGATAAGACCAACGGTCCCCCAAAAGTAACGTTCCCACTACTTGTGCTAATCGCATCGCCCGAAAGAGTCATATTTTGAGATGTGGCTGTTGTGTTGAAGGACACAGATCCCTTCGCCATACTCACAGGTCTTCTCAGATTAATCCCCGAGCGGGGGCTAACTCCAGTCCCATTGAGAGTAAATGTAGGTCCAGCAGTCGTTCCTCCTGACTGAATGAGGTTTCCCAACTCTAGGCCATGCCCTGATCCACTCCCAGTAGCTCCAGTTCCTGTAATCGTTACGTTCCCATCCGCCGAACTAATCGTCCCTGTGGCGGGGAAAAAACCACTGACTCCTAATTGCTGAGGTGAAGTCGAGGTGCCGGCAACTCCCACCAAGGTGATTGTGGCTGCATTCACTCCAGTACCCGTAGAACTGATAGTCCCCCCTTCGTACAAAATTCCAGAACATGTATGGTCCCCCCCAGTTGTCCCTCCAGTTCCTGAGAAGTTTATGTTTCCATATTGAGAGGTCACAGTCATTGTATTTGCCACTGTGATCCCGGCATAGGTTCCACTCCCCACTCCCGAATTTGTGATCATCAATCCGTTAAAATTCGCTCCACTACTCGTTTCGCCAATCGTAATACCTGCGTTGATCACAACTCCTGTTTGAGCCGACATATTGAGGAGATAGCCGCTCGCCGGGGTTCCATTCGCAGTAATGGCGGCATTGATAGTGATCGAAGTACCCGCGTTTAAGGTCAAGGCGTTTGAGGTAGCCCCA
>CAZIML010000142.1:0-5152 GCA_964540255.1 uncultured bacterium | reverse complement strand
TCGGCCAAAATAATCCAAAAACTCGACGAACCCTCACTTTGTAGACACCCTCTAAGGCTTCAAGAGCCCCGCAAACTAAGAGGATGGAAAAACAAACGGCCGGAAATCGACGCGGCACTTCTCACCTGAATTTTTTATTGAATGAAGCAGAGCTTGAGGAAAAGGAACGAGGCTATGCTGAAGAGGGCGCACAAAGGAATCGTGACGGCCCAAGAGACGACGATTTCTTTCAATACTTGTTGATTGAGCGCTTTGACTCCGTGAACCATTCCAACGCCGAGGACTGAGCCGATGAGCGCATGGGTGGTCGATATGGGAAGGCCGAGCTTTGAAGCGAGGAGAATCGTCGCCGCTGCGCCAAATTCTGCAGAAAAGCCGCGGGTCGGTGTGAGCTCGGTGATTTTTTTTCCCACTGTCTCAATGACCCGCCATCCCCAAGTCGCAAGGCCGATCACGATCCCGGCGCCCCCAAGAGCGAGGAGCCATGAAGGAACGGTTGCGGTAGATGCGAGCGATTGGGTTTTCATCACGCCGAGAACTGCCGCAACAGGGCCAATCGCATTGGCTACGTCATTGGCTCCATGGGCGAATGCGACGAGACAGGCGCTTAAAATTTGCAATGGGATGAAAAGATTCTCGACTCCTGCATTGAGCGACGCGAGAGGGCCGGCGCTCGTTTGAAGGGATGAAACGCGGAGAAGATAGGGGCGGCTAATGAGGGCCGCGCTGATCCCAAGAGTGGTGGCGATGAGAAGGGCTGAAGAGAAGGTGAGGCTTAAGTGGAGCCCATGTGTCAGAAGGCTGAGCGAAATAATCCCGACACAGAGAAAAACAAAGAGGGGAGTGAGCCGTTGAGAGGCAAAAATCGGATCGGGAGCTAAAAGTATTTTCCTCTCAATGACCGAAAACAGGGCAAACGAAATGAGTCCACTCAAAATGGGAGATAAAATCCAACTGCAGGCAATCCAACCCAGTCCATCCCACCGGATCGCTTCAAATCCGCCGGCCACAGCGCCAAATCCAATCACACCGCCCACAATCGCATGAGTGGTCGAAACAGGAAGGCCAAAATAGGAGGCAATCTGAAGAAGAACGCCGGTCGCCAAGAGAGAACCCATCATCCCCAAAACGTAAATCATCGGATCTCCTTGAAAAATGTAAGGATCGATGATCCCTTTTTGGATCGTTTCAGAAACGGTCGAACCAACGAAATAGGCCCCCGAAAATTCGAGAATGGCTGCGAGAAAAACGGCCCGCTTGAGAGTGAGCGCTTTTGAACCGACCGATGTTCCCATCGCGTTGGCAACGTCATTAGCCCCTATGTTCCAGGCCATGTAAAAACCTAGAACTAGGGTGATCATCGGTATGAAGGTGAATGGATCCATAGCTTAAGAAAAACTATAGCGAAAATGGATCTAAGAAACAATCTCAGAATTTAGAAGCAGAGCTTTATCTTTTTCTGTCAGGATTCGATACTCTCCAAGGGGAAGCGTGCCGAGGAGAAGCGAACCAATCCGGACCCGAGTGAGCTCGACAATTTTCAGTCCCGCTCGCTCTGCGATGATCCTCACTTCATGTTTTTTTCCCTCTTTCACACAGATTTTGAAGGTCCCTTTTCTCACTTTGTGAACCGAAACGGGGCGAACCCACTTTTCATCCACGCGGGCTCCTTGAGAGAGGTTTTCCAAATGCTCTGGCGTGATCTCTTGGAGCGTTTTGACAAGATATTCTTTGATGATGTTCGAAGAGGGGTGGATCACCTTGTTCGCAAAATGGCCATCATTTGTGACGAGGAGGAGGCCCGTCGTCTCCCGATCGAGGCGGCCTACAGTGAACAGGCGCTCAGTCGTAGGGAAGAGGTCGAGGACAATCGCTTTCTTTCCGGGACGGACGTTCGTACAAAGAAAGCCGAGGGGCTTATTGAGCATATAGTAAACTTTTTTCTGCTCAGCTTTGACGCTCGCGCCGTCGACGACGATCCGGTCATTTTGCCAATCGACGTGGTGTTGAGGGAGTTTGATGGTCTCTCCATTTACTTGGACGCGGCCCGCGAAGATCAACTCTTCACAAGCTCTCCGGGAGGCAATCCCCGCTGCGGCCAACGCCTTACTCAATCTTTTCTTTTCCATAAGGCCAGCAGTATAAAGGAAAGGGGTTTTGTGTTAAACTCCTAAAATGAGTTGTAAAAAAAGATGGGATCAATGCCTTCAAAATTGATTTTACTCCGCCACGGCCAGTCGATTTGGAACAAAAAAAATCTTTTCACTGGCTGGGTCGATATCCCTATGAGCCAAGAGGGGATCGACGAGGCAATTCGGGCGGGAAAAAAAATCGAAAATCTCCCGATCGATCTGGTCTTTACTTCGACGCTGATTCGGGCCCAAATGACCGTTCCTTTGGCTCTCTTGCACCACAAAAGCGGCAAGATCCCGGTCTTCATCCATCCAGGCGAAGAACGGTGCCGCGTTTATAACAAAGAGGCTGAAAAAGAGTTGATTCCAGTCTACTGTTTTGAGGCGCTGAACGAACGGATGTATGGGCGTTTGCAAGGGTTCAATAAGGGAGAGACGGCAGAGAAATATGGGGCTGAGCAGGTGAAAATTTGGCGCCGCAGTTATGCGGGTCGTCCCCCCGATGGGGAAAGTCTTGAAATGACCGCCCAAAGAACTCTTCCCTGTTTCCAGAAAGAGATCGTCCCCCATCTTCAAAAAGGGAAGACGGTCCTCATCGCCGCTCACGGTAATTCTCTTCGCTCGATTGTGATGGAGATTGAGGGGTTGAGCCAAGAAGAGGTGGTCGCTCTCGAGCTTCCTACAGGAGAGCCTCGGATCTACACTTACAAAAATGGGGTCTATGATCTATCTTGACCATCACTCTGCCACTCGCCCTTGCGCTGCCGCACTGGAACGGATGACCCCCTATTTTCAGGAACATTGGGGCGCCTCTTTTGCCCCTCACCGGATGGGACAAGAGCTGATCGCGGTCGCTCAAGGGCGCTATCCGATCATCTATGATTTGGTTGGAGCCCAAAAAAACGATCGCTTCGTCTTCACCTCTTCCGGCGCTGAAGCGCTCAATCAAGTCTTTTGGTCCATTTTCTTTGAAAAAGGGCGCAAAGAGGGGAAAACCCACATCCTCATCTCGGCGATCGAAGAAGCTCCTACAATGCAAATGGCCAAGCGTTTAGAAGAGCTTGGATGCACGATCAAAGTGGTTCCCGTCAACGAGGCGGGGCAGATCGATCTTGAGCAACTGAGACAACTGATCAACCCTCGGACCGCCCTCATTTCGGTGACGATGGCAAGCGGCCTCACTGGAGTGATTCAGCCTGTGGACGAAATCGTTCAGATTGCGAAAGAAAAAAATGTCCTCCTCCATCTCGACGCGACCTATGCTGTTGGAAAATACCCGATTCTTTTCGACTCCGATTATTTGACTTTTTCGGGCGACCGGATCCATTCGGTCAAAAGTTCGGGAGGCCTCTTTGCCAAAGAGGGGGCTCCCCTAGTTCCTTTCATTTTGGGAGGAAATGAGCAAAACGGTCTTCGAGGAGGCAATTTCGATATCCCTTCGTTCATGGCTCTCTCTGCTGCCGCCCAGCAAGCGAATCTCTATCTCGATTCTATGGCCCTTGAAGTGGTCCGATTGCGCGATCTTTTTGAAAGTTTAGTCGATGGAACTGTCCTCTATAAAGAGAGCCTCCGCCTTCCGAATACGTCGGCGATCATCTTTGAAAATGTCCATCAAGAGACTCTTCTCTACTATCTGAATCGAAAAGGGGTTTATGCAACGATCGGCGGCGCTTACGCCCCTCATCTTTCAAGAATCAACGAATGCGCTGTCAGTTTTGCCCTAAGCCGGATGACCACGGAAGAAGAGGTGGTCAAAGGGGCCCAAATCATCAACGAAACGGTCGCCTTTCTTCAAACCCTCTCGGTGAATTTATGATCCGTCCATTTTACTGGGAATTATTGAGCAAAAAACTGAGAGAAAAACTCGATCGGCTCCGCTACGTAGGCTCGTTTGATGCAAAGACCGCCGAAGAAAAAAATATGCGCTCCGTAGTTGGGAGGGAAGGAAAGGTTGCTTTCTACTGGCTCGTCGATGAGTCAGATGGGGTCATCGCCGATGCAAAGTTTCAAGCGTACGGCCCGATTGGCCTCATCGCGGCAGCCGAAATTGCGAGCGAACTCGTCCTTCGAAAAAATTACGATCAAGCTTCCCGCATTTCTGCCGATCTCATCGATCAGCATGTACGCGACCGGAAAGAGGAGCCCGCTTTCCCGAAGGAGTGCGATCCTTACTTAAATCAAGTTTTGTCCGCGATTGATCGGGCAGTGCAGCAGTGCCTCGATATCCCCTTCACAGCCAGCTATGACATCACTCCGATTGAGCGCGATTTCGGAGAAATCCCGGGGGGAATCCCTGGATGGGAAGAGCTGCCCCACGAACACAAAGTGAAGATCATTGAAGAGGTGATCGATAAGGAGATCCGTCCCTACGTAGAGCTCGATGCGGGAGGCGTCACTGTCGTTGCGCTGAGAGAAGAGAAAGAGGTGATCATCGCCTACGAAGGCTCTTGCACAACTTGCCACTCGTCGACCGGTTCCACCCTCACGGCCATTCAACAAATCTTAAGGGCGCGAGTTCACCCGACCCTCTTTGTGACCCCCCAAATTTAAACTCTAGGGAGTTGATTTTTTAGCCAGCTTCTTCTCTTGCTTCTTCTGTTTTTTTTCTTTCGGAGTGAGAGTTGGTTTTTTTCGTTCATCTTTCCGGTGTTTCACAATTTCTTTAGTCATAAAAATCCTTTTTAAGTGACGGCTTCAGTATCTCAGACAACCGATTGAGCCACAAGGTTTGTTTTTTGCGGGTTGGCGCGGGTTGGCGCGGGTTGGCGCGGGTTGGCGCGGGTTACTCTTCCTTCAGGGTCCAAAACGTAGAGGAGGTTCCCTTCCCAGTTACTTCAACAATCTTCTGTTCTTTTAAGAACGTAAGCTCTCTCTGCAGCGTTCTTTGAGAAATAATCGGTAAAACATTTTTTAAATCTTTGGTTGTGAGTTTTTTATGCACCTTGAGGATTTTAAGGATCTGTTCCTGTCTTTGTTTCGAGTCGAGTCCAATTTTTGATTCCTGTTGAGAGGTGATGGGA
>CAZIML010000141.1:0-5195 GCA_964540255.1 uncultured bacterium | reverse complement strand
ACAAAGACAAGATCGGTGAGGGGAAGAAGAGTTTGAGGGTTGTCGATGATCTTGTAAGGGGGAAGAATCGTCCTCCCTTCATCTGCAGTGAGGAGGCGCCGGGGGCCGTAATTCAAAATGGCTTGCCAGGTGGCAGATCCCCCAGGTCCCCCTGGGAAAATAAAGGTGATCGGCCGCGTGTCGTCTTCGATCTCTTTGATATAGGAGACGCAGAAGATTTCGCCCACTTTCTTTTCATTTCGAACAATCGGGCAAAGGGCGGTGGCCGCGGTGTAGTGAAAAGGGCCGCTTTCCAGCTCGATCGAATGTTGGGTGAAGACGATCTCGGGAGGGAGAAGTTCTTCGACCTCCTCTTCTTCGGAAAAGAGGAGCGCGGCAGCGAGGAGGAAGAGGGCGAATTTCATAGCGATTTCTCGTAAAAGCGGATCAGGTCTTGTTTGAATTTGATACGTGCGGCAGGTTTGAGATAAAACATGTGCCCCGCATCGTAATATTCGGTTTGGATCGAAAGATTGGGAAGAGAGAGGTGGTCGATGCAATATTCGACAGTCCCGAAGGGGGTCGCCAGATCAAAATAGCCGCATCCAAAAAAGAGTTTCACTTTTGGATTGACCATGAGGCCTTTTCGGAGGGCTCCCATCACATTCGGGTATCCCCACTCATTCCAGTCGTGGTAGTTCCACTGCTCGTTCACTGACATTGACATTAGGTTATAAGAATGGGGAACCGCTAATTCCTTGTGAAGATAGTCGTGAAAAGCGCCGCTAAAAATACCGATGATTGCTGTCTCGCTCGGGTCCATCTCAAAGGAATGGGCGTAGTTGGTTTCTCTCGCATCGAATCGGCCGATCATTTTTTTCTCGCTTCCTAGTAGATTCAGGAAAAAGAGACTGTCAGCGATCTTTCCTTCGTGGCGCCTCACTAAGTCGAGGGGAAGAGCGGTGAGGCGGGCTACTTCTGAGTAGATCAGGTCGGGATCGGTCGATTTGGGTGAGAGGAGAGAGGGAGCGTAGGCCGAATAGGCAAATGCACGGGCCGATTGGACGACTTCCTCAAGAGAGAGCTCGGGAGAGAGCTTTTGGTGGTGCCAGGCTGTGGCCGCATAGGTGGGAAGGTAGAGAAAATAGGGGAGGGGGTTGTCAGTGTCGAAGAGGAGGGTTTGAAAATCGAGCGCGGGAGAGATGAAAAGGATGCCGCTCAAAAAGATTCCAAACTGATTGGGGAGATACTCGGCAAGGCCCGCCGCGCGGGTCGCTCCGTAACTTTCTCCCAGAAGGTATTTGGGGGAGTTCCAGCGCTGATTTTGGGTCAGATAGTCGCGGATGAACTTCCCTACTTCGACGACGTCTCCCCGGATGCTCAAGTGTTTTTTTGCACTCTCTTCCGATTCGGCCTTGCTTAAGCCTGTTCCCATCGGGTCGATGAAGACAAGATCGGTCAAATCGAGGATCGTCTCGAGGTTGTCGACGATCTGATAGGGAGGAGAAATGGGCTGCCCTTCTTCATGAGAGACGACCCTTCTTGGGCCCAACACTCCCAAATGAAGCCAGACAGAGGCCGAGCCGGGCCCGCCATTGAAGGCGAAGGTGATCGGTCGGTTCGTCCCCTCTTTTGTGTAGGCGATATAGCTCACTTCTCCGGTTCCGACGGTCGCGACATACTCGAGGCGCTCCCCATTCAGCTCGATCGAGTGGGAAGTCATTTTTTCTTCGGCGGTGAGTGTTGCGAGGAGGAGAAATGGAAGGAGGGCTTTGAACATATGCACCAAATTTATTTAGGAAATGGTAAAAATTATCCGAAGATCTGGTTAAACGCAAGGAATTCTTGCCAAATACAGGGCAAAACGGGTAGATTATTATGCTTTGGACTGATAGCTCAGTGGATAGAGCACCCGCCTTCTAAGCGGGTGGTCGCAGGTTCGAGTCCTGCTCAGTCCGATTTTGCTAGACGGGCGGAATAATGAAAAAAGTTTTAGGCGACCATCAAATCACTGTTCGTTTCTTCGATGATCTCGATACACTGATCAAAAAACTCAAATCTTCAAAAAAACTGGTCCTCCGAGAACGGAGCGAAACGGTGAATCGAGCTCTGCTAGAATTGATTCAAGGGGAGGCTGAGCCTTGCTTCTTGCTTCCGGCGGTGCTGGAGTTCATTCAACGGGTCGATGAGGCAAAGATTTTAGAGGAGTATACTTTCTCCAGTTTCGAAATTTGGCTCAATCAACATTCTGGCCTCGATTTCGATGAAAATTACCGCGTCAGGGGGAAAATCGCGGGCAAACGGGTGGAACGGGGCGATTATCAGGCTCTCTTCCCGATCGGAATGGGAAAGGTTTACGAGGGGACCCATTTTGTCACAGCCCACAAGTCGCCCGATCTCGATACAACGGTTGCTTCGTTCTGGGGTTGGCTCGATGCGTTCGCAGCTCGAGTGAGCGATGGATTGCATGTTTGGAATTTGCCCGACGGCCCTCCTGCTTCGCAGATCGAGATTGAGTGGATTTTTCAAGATTTGTTCGGCCCTGCTGTCTTCACTCATTTGCCCAAAACACGGACGATCCTGAGTTTAACTGGGAACGATTTAGTGACCCAAAAGGGGCTCTTGCGAAAGGGGCTCTCCGATTCGATCTCCGAAATTGATCACGATCGAGACCACAATGCGGTGGTCGTTGTCGATGAGGAGGGGTTTTTCCTAGGAGATTGGCGCGCGGCTGACGTTGAAGGGGTGAGACAGGTGATCATCTCGCTCAGCAGTTGCCTTCGCTGGTTTGAAAACAGCCTCCATTTAAATTTAATCAGCTCTTTTGCCAAAGAAAAGCTTCATGTCGACGATATTGAATCGATGTTGAAAAAGTTGCTCAACATGAAACTCAAGGCATGCGAACCGGCACTCGACTTTTCTAAAAAACAGGCTGAGCATGTGGCCGATTTTCTCATAAAGGTTCTCCACATCAAAAAAGGACTCGAAGCTGATTTTGATGAATTGGCTGAGAAGCTTTGCAAGCTCGGCGAAGTTCCTTTCGGAGGGGTCGATGGGCTGATTGCAAAGATGAACAAAGCTCACCTATTCGACAAAAAGGGAAAATTGATCGATGACCGCCCCGCGATCTTCACCTTCTTGGAAGGGGCGATCGAACGGCTCCATTTGGGGATCGTCAAGATCCGCTCCCGGATGGAAAAACTCGATATCGCTCTAAAGACCAAGTATGAGGTGTTCGGCCATCGCCCGAATTCAGCGACAGTCCGCTCGGAAGTTGAAGAGATCAAGAGCAAGATGGGGAACTACACCTACTTGACTTTGAGCCATCCTGAAAATGGGCGCCTATACCCTGTGGGAGTGATCCAGGCGTCCGATTTGAGAAAAGGGACTTTGGGAACTGTCTCTTTGAGAGACTTTTGCAACCGCGATGAGATGGGGATTCCCCCCTACTTGGATGTGATCAGCGTGATCGACCATCACAAAACGGTCTTGAATACTTTTGCCCCGCCGATGGCCATCCTTTCCGACGCGCAGTCGAGCAATACTCTTGTCGCTCAGAGAGCTTTTGAGATCAACGACTCGAATCGGAAAAAACCCCACTACATCCATCCTCAAAGAGAGTTCATCGAGTACCTCCACTTCCTCTACGCAATCATCGATGATACAGATCTCTTGAGCAAAGTGAGTCCAATCGATGTGCAATGCGTCGCTTCGTTGCTCAACCGGATGAAAACGCTTCATTTGGGAAAAAAAACAGAAATCATCGACTTAAGCGATTTGCCCAGGGACCGCAATTTCCCAAAGAAGGCGGCCGAAAGGATTTTGCGAAACGAAGATATGTACTCTCTTTATAGCAAGGTTTATCAATACCGGGAGATCGAGGTAGAAAAAAATCTCTCTCTTTGCGCTAAAGGGGAGGCCTCCAATCTCTTTGCCGATACAAAAGAACAAAATGGGTGCTGCCGGGTCGGCCAGACCAAGATGTTTGCTGGGAATGTTCCCTACTTTGAAAAACATGCGAATGAGATTCGCCGGGTATGGCTTCAGCGGGCGATCAAAGTCCATAAGGAAAAAAGCGAGATCGATCTCCACATCCATATGACGAGTACGATTGTGAGCGCCGAAGAGGTCTATCGCGGAACCGTTGGAAAGTACCCTCATAAAGATGAGCTCTGGATTTGGATCCCCGATGAAGAGATGGCGATCGAGCGGTTAAAGCAGTTCTTGAGCTCCTTCCAAGGCTCCCCCGCCTTTAAGAACAACCCCCTGGAAGTGGAGTTTTTAGGAGCGAATAGCGACGAATTGGCCCTCATCTTCAAAGAGAGCTTTTTTGACATTCCTCAAAAGGTGTTGAAAAAAGAACTCCCGATTGCTGTCTTGAAGTTCAAAGCAGGATCGCTCAACTCCAGAAAAGCGATGGTGAGCCCTTTCCTACCCACTCTTTCTACGTAAAGGATCTGAGAGGGATCTCCGGTGGGAGGGGATCCCCAACAGCGCGTTGGGAATCAATAGATTTGACGGAACCTGGCACTCTTGATCGAAATAGAGCTTTGATACGTCGGTAGAAGAGGTCAGCGCTTTTTGGTTGTAAACCTTGATCACGCTGTCCCGAACGCGCACAATCTTAAGATAGTCCTCGCACTTCCGGCCCCGTCGAATGCCTACAAAACTGTTGCAATCAAACGCTGAGGGTTTGCCATCCCAGCCTCTTGCGTAATATCTTGAAGCGGGATGTATCTGAATCATCTTACTGTTTATTTTCTTCGATGATTTCTAGGTTCACTCTGAGTCCGTTGCGGCTCGCAACAGACATCAAAAGAGTCCGAATGGCATTGATCGTTTTCCCTTTTTTACCGATGATTTTTCCAATATCGGATTTTTCAACGCCGAGTTCAATGATCAGTGTATGGGTCCCGCCGACTTCATTGATCCGAACTTGATCCGGATGATCGACAAGGTTTTTAACGATGTACTCTACGAATTCTTTCATGCGCGTGCCTCATTCTTTGAACAGGGAGTTCGAATTTCAAAAAAACTGTACACTTTATGAGGAAATTGTGCAACAAGAACATTTTCCAATCGTCTCTTGCTTGACCTGTTCAAAAAAATAATTTAGTATCTTCGGCCATCAATATGGGAGGAGTCATGAACGGAGTTGTTCCGCGCGCAGTGCACCAACCGATGGTGGTTTATAACAGAGAATGCGAGTGCAGTCC